>JADYXV010000352.1 GCA_020853995.1 Novosphingobium sp. | reverse complement strand
TTGCTGCCTGACAGGGTGCGCAACACGCGGATGTCGCGCGCCGCCTCGGCAGGGCCTGATGCAGTGCGGTAGGATAGCGGGAAGGCATCGGCATAGCGCGCAGCGATGGCGGCGGCGCGCGATGGGTCTTCGATACTGGCCAATTCGGCTTCGACTGCTCCTGCCCAGCCACGCACCATAGCCTGCAATTGTGCATCGAGCGCTGCTTCATCGGGCTTTGCGGCCTGTTCGCGCACATCCAGCACAAAACGCAACATGGCCAGCGTGCTGCCTTCGACTTGCAAGGCCCAATCCAGCACTTGCGCGCCTGCATTGGCTTCCAGCATCTGCTGGATGGCAAGGCGCACGTCGGTCGACAAGGCATCGCGCGGCAGCCACACAAAGGCAAACAAGTGCCGCGCCAGCGGGGCCTGCACCAGCGCAAGGCGCGGGCGGGGCCGGTCCACCAGGCTCATCATCGCGGTGGCGACGCGTTCCAGATCGGCATCGGCAAAGCTGGCCAGCAGATCATGCGGCAGCGCGGTCATCGCGTGGACCAGCGCTTTTCCGGCGTGGCCGTTGGGCGAAAAGCCGAACTTGTCCATCAGTCCGGTCAACTGGCTGCGCAGGCGCGGTATGCGATCAGGTGCCGCGGCCAGCGCCGCGCTGGTCCATACGCCTGCGTGGACGCAAAGGGCGGTGACTTTGCCCTGTTCCAGACGCGGCACGATAAACAGATCAAGCGGAACGCGGCGATGGACATTGGCGATGCGGTTGGCCTTGACGATCAGCGGCACACGGCCCTGCCCGTCAATCCCGGCCTCATCAAACCAGCGGAAAGCGCGATCATAGGACGCATCTGCCAGCAGTTCTTCGGCGCTGGCACGGCAAATGCCGCGCGGGTTTTCCTGTCGTCCGTCGCGGAACCGCGTGACGCAGCCCAATTGCGTCAACATGCCATCGGCCAGCCAGCGCAGCAGCGCCGCGCCTTCGGGATCGGCCAGGTTGGCGGCATCATCGCGCATGGCGGCCTGCATCAGCGGCCAATCGGCAACGGCGGCGCGCACATCGTCCAGCGTTGCCTCAAGCGCTCCGATCAAGGCACGACGCTGGCGCGCATCGGCGCGGACGGTTTCGAGATAGACGATGGATTCGCGGCGTTCGCCAGCGGCATCGCCTTCGGGAAAATCGATCAGGGTGCCATCACCATCGCGGCGGACGGCGACGACGGGATGGACCATGCGGTCAATCGCAAGCCCTTGCGCGGTGATGGTCGAGGCAATCGAATCAACCAGAAACGGCATGTCATCATTGATGACCGCGATGCGCAAATGGCGCGTACCGGTGGTTGATCCGCTGACGCTTTCGATGGCGATGGCAGGTTCGCTACCTTTGCGCAGCGTGGCCACGGTCGCGGTGAACAGGGCGGCTTCGGCCAGACGTCCGGCATCGAAATCGCGCGCCTCATCCGGAAGAAGCGCCGCCATGAAGCGCGTCATCAACGCGGCAGCATGGGGATTGGCAAGGTCCTGTGCGTCCACATCATGGACAACGGTGGAAGACGATTGAATTGCGGACTTCGACGCCATGCGTGGGTTCCCGGCTCTCCTGCGAGAGAATATTACTCTCTCTTGTTATTTTATGATTCGGTTTTGTATCAATTATGCCGATGCTAATCCAGCCGTTGCAAGCGGACAAGTCCGGTTCATTGGCGCGGCATGGTTAACTTTGCCGTCGTAAATGCCTTGGACGACATTACGTGCCGAACCATCTCAGAATTGTGAATTTTGGTGGCTGAATCGATGATCGTCAGGCCGGGACCAGCTCGTTTGCGGCTTCCATCGTCAATTGCAGCGAACGCCGCCGCGCGGCCTGATCAAAGATCGAGGCGGCCACCACCACTTCGTCCACGCCGGTGCGATCGGCAAAGGCGGCAAGGCCTTTGCGGACGGTGGCTACGCTGCCGGTGGCGCTGACCTGCCGCACATGGGCGAGCATGGCCAGGGCCTGGGGCGGCAGTGACTCGCGATAACCCGGAACCGGCGGTTTCAGCTTGCCCGGATTGCCCGTGCGCAACGCCACGAATGACTGATCCATTGAAGAAGCGAGCAATTCCGCCTCCTCATCCGTATCGGCAGCCACCACGTTGATCGCAGCGGCGCAATAGGGCGCGGCCAGCGTATCGGACGGTTCGAAGCGTTCGCGATAGAGCTTCAGCGCGGCATCGAGATGATCGGGCGCGAAGTGCGAGGCGAAGGCATAGGGCAGGCCGAGCATGGCCGCCAATTGCGCGCCGAACAGGCTTGATCCCAAAATCCAGATTTGCGGCTTGGCGCCCTTGCCCGGTACGGCTTGCAGCGGCACGCGCGGATCACCCGCAAACTGTGCCTGTAATTCGACAACATCAGCAGGGAAATCCTCTGCCGCGCGGTTGGTATCTTTGCGCAGCGCGCGGACAATGCGCTGGTCTGCCCCCGGCGCGCGACCGAGGCCAAGGTCGATCCGGCCCGGAAACAGCGCATCCAGCGTGCCGAACTGTTCGGCAATCACCAACGGGTTGTGATTGGGCAGCATGATCCCGCCCGAACCGATGCGGATGGTGGAGGTGGCGTGGCCGATATGGGCGAGCGCGACGGAAACCGCTGCGCTGGCAATGCCATCCATTCCGTGATGTTCGGCCACCCAATAGCGCTGATAGCCGCAGTCTTCGGCGACTTTGGCCGCAGCGGCGGCATTGTCGAGCGCCTGACGGACCGTTCCGCCCTCAACCACGCTGACCAGATCGAGGACGGATAACTTCATGGGGCTAATGGCTTTTCTGTTGCGGGGGACACCACAGATGTAGGAACCGGCCCCAACTGTTCAAGGTAGCCTTTTGCAACCTTTCCCGCATCACCATCCGGATCGGCGGCCAGCACGGAATCCCATGACTTGCGCGCGGCCTCTTCACGCCCATCCAGAATCGCAATCACGCCAGCTTCAAGACCGATGCGGGGATCGCGCGGGGCATATTTGGCGGCGATCTCGATGTCGCGTTGCGCGCGCGGCAGATCATTGTTGCGCCGCGCCAGCGTGGCCGAAAGCAGCCAGCCCTCGGCATCTTCGGGCGCAAGCCGGTGGACCTCGTCCAGCGCGCCGCCTGCCTCGGCCAAACGCCCCAGCGCCACCAGAGCGCGCGAACGGTCAGCCTGCAACGCGCCCAGCGCGGCGTTGTCGGTGTAATCCTTCACTGCCAGCGCACGGTCAAACCAGCCGAGCGCATCTTCAGGCTTGCCGCCAGCCAGCGCCGCATTGCCCGCCATCACCATCAGCGGCACGGCGGCCACTTCCAGCGGTTTTGGAATGCCCGCCACGCCTTGCGCAAAGGCGGCCAGCGCGCCGTCAAAATCGCCTGCATTGGACAGGATCAGGCCAAGGCACTGGTTTGCCCGCACATTCTGTCCGGCATCGCGGCCTTCGGACGCCCAGTTGCGTGCGTCAACCAAGGCGGCCTGCGGATCACGCGCAGCTTTGGCGATGCAGGCGGTCAGCCGGTCCTGATCGGGCAGATCGGGCCGCTCCATCCCCGCTTCTGCCTCGACCTCGGCCTGTTTGCGGCGGCGCGGAATGGGCAAGGGCGAAAGCTGCCCCCCGCGCGACTGGATCGGGCCGATCTGCATCAGCCCAGCCTCTTGCGCCATCTCGGTTGCATAGAGCGGCGCGGGAAGATCGATCATCGGTTTATCCTTCAAGGCGCCAAAGCTTCGAGATTGGCTAGCTCGCGCAGCAGCAGGGCAATGTCGCTATCCCGCGAAAGCCGGTGATCGCCGTCCTTGATCAGATGCACCTGCACATCGGCTGAACGCAGCGCGCTGGCCAGCCGCAGTGACACATCCCACGGCACATCGGCATCGTTCTGCCCGTGCAAGAGCCGAACCGGACCATCGAATGCAACGCCCGCCTTCAGCCGCTTGTTGCGTTCACCATCGGACCAGAACAGCGCATGCGTAGGGGTAGGCTCGGTCCCGTACGGATTGTCCTCAAGGATCGTCTGCCCCGCCGCGAGCGCGATCCGTTGGCTTTGCGAAAAACCCCATTCGGTGAAATCGGGCGCGGGGGCGATGCCGACCAGCGCCTTAGCCCGGCCGCCCAGGGCTTCGGCCACCAGCAGCATCAGCCAGCCGCCCATGCTCGATCCGACGATTTGTACTGCATCCAGCCCAAGGTGATCGACCAGCGCCACCACTTCATCGCGCCATTGTGACAAGCTGCCATCGGCAAAGTTGCCATCGCTTTGTCCGCAGCCGGTATAGTCAAGCAACAGGCAGGCGCGGCCCCGGTCTTGGGCCCATTGCAGCACCGCCTGCGCTTTGCCCCCGCTCATGTCCGATTTGTAACCGGGCAGGAACACGATGGCGGGCGCGCGGCCTGCGGTGAAACGATAGGCCATCTGCTGGCCCGATGGCAGGGTGAAGCGGGAAAGATCGGTCATTGCACGATCATGGCCCGCACCTTTGCCGCGGGCAAGCCCATCATGACAGCCAAGCAGCCAATGGGATCGGCAGGGCAGGAATTGCGGCGGCGGCGCTCCTGTGCCAAAGCGCGGATCAACGCTTTAAGGCTTGAGAGAACCCGATGTCCGAGTTGCTGAAAATCACCCTGCCCGATGGTTCGTCACGCGAAGTTGCGCCCGGCAGCACCCCTGCGGACATCGCCGCCGCCATCGGCCCCGGCCTTGCCAAAGCGGCGCTGGCGGCGCGGGTGGATGGCGAACTGGTTGATCTTTCGCGCCCCTTTACCGCCGATGCGCAACTGGCGCTGGTGACGGCCAAGGACGAGGCTGATGCGCTAGACCTTGCCCGCCATGACTTCGCCCACATTCTGGCAGAGGCCGTGCAGGCGCTGTTTCCGGGCACGCAGATCACGTTCGGGCCCAGCACCGACGATGGCTTCTATTACGATTTCGCGCCCGCCGAACGCCCGTTCACGGATGAAGACTTGCCCGCGATCGAGGCGCAGATGCGCAAGATCATCGGGGCAAACAAGCCGCTGCGCCGCGAGGAGTGGAGCCGCGAACAGCTTATCAGCCGGTGGAAGCAGCAGGGCGAGAGCTTCAAGGCGCAATGGGCCGCCGAGCTTCCCGGCGATGAGCCGCTGACGGTCTATTGGTCAGGCGATGATTGGCTGGATATGTGCCGTGGCCCGCATTTGCCATCGACCGGCAAGCTGGATCCTACCGCGTTCAAGCTGACGCGCGTTTCGGGCGCTTATTGGCGTGGCGACCAGAACAACGCGATGCTCAGCCGCATTTACGGCACCGGCTGGCTCAACAAGAAGCAGCTTGATGCCCACATGACGCGGCTGGAAGAGGCCGCCAAGCGCGATCACCGCAAGCTGGGCAGCGAGATGGACTTGTTCCATCTGCAAGCCGAAGCGCATGGCAGCGTGTTCTGGCATCCCAAGGGCTATATGATCTGGCGCGAGCTGGAGGCATACATGCGCCGCGCGATTGATGGCGCGGGCTATCGCGAGGTGAAAACCCCGCAAGTGATGGACGCGCGCCAGTGGGAGCAATCGGGCCACTGGGGCAAATACCGCGAAAACATGTTCGTCATCCCCGACGAAGTGCCCAACGTGGATGACGAAGGCCCGGTGATCAGCGGCGAGGCCGACTGGATGGCCCTGAAGCCGATGAACTGCCCCGCGCACGTCCTGATCTTCCGGCAGGGCCTGAAATCCTACCGTGATCTGCCGCTGCGTCTGTATGAAAACGGCTGCTGCCACCGCAACGAACCGCACGGCGCGCTGCATGGCCTCATGCGCGTGCGCCAGTTCACGCAGGACGATGCGCACATCTTCTGCCGCGAAGACCAGATCGTGGATGAAGTGCAGGCGTTCTGCGAACTGGCAGACCGCATCTACAAGCACTTCGGCTTCACTTATTCGATCAAGCTGGCGCTGCGCCCCGAAAAGCGTTTCGGCACCGAAGAAATGTGGGACATGGCCGAAAGCGAGCTGCGCGCCGCCGTGGTCCGCGCAGGGCTTGCGACAGAACAGTACGGCTGGGAAGAATTGCCCGGCGAAGGCGCGTTCTATGCGCCCAAGCTGGAATGGCACCTGACCGATGCGATCGGCCGCCCTTGGCAGGTCGGCACGATCCAGTCTGACCGCGTCCTGCCAGAACGGCTTGATGCAACATATGTTGGCGAAGATGGCGACAAGCACCGCCCGGTCATGCTGCACCGCGCGATCTTCGGTTCGTACGAACGCTTCATCGGCATTCTGATCGAACATTTTGCAGGCCGTCTGCCGGTGTGGATGGCGCCGGTGCAGGCCGTGTTGGCGACCATCGTTTCGGAAGCTGATGGCTATGCCACCGAAGCGCTGGCGAAGCTGAAAGCTGCGGGCATCCGTACCGAAAGCGACCTGCGCAACGAAAAGATCAATTACAAGGTGCGCGAACATTCGGTGGCGAAAGTCCCGTACCTGCTGGTGGTGGGCAAGCGCGAGGCCGAAGAAGGCACCGTGGCGATCCGCATTCTGGGCGAACAGCACCAGAAGGTGATGCCGCTGGACGAGGCCATCGCGATGCTTGTGACGGAGGCGACTGCACCCGATTTGCGCTGATGCTGGTGCGAGTGCTTCGACAAGCACGGCATGAGCGGGGTCTGATACGACACGGTTCTTGAATTATCGTCATCCTGAACTTGTTTCAGGATCCATCTATCAAGGCGCACTGCGGTTTGTGGGGAGGAATGGATGCTGAAACAAGTTCAGCATGACGGGATCCGGGATTTACGTTGCCGAAGGAGATGGGCGCCAACTTGTTTCAGGGTGACGGAATAGGCATGGTGACGAAGCAGGGATAGCGTTTACGGAGGGGGTGGCTGCCCGTACCAATCCAGCCCCTCCCCGAGCCATTCAAAGCATCGGCACCTGATAACGCCAAATTAAGCGCTGTCGCGTAAGTCCCTTTGGCAAGCACGCCCGAGGGACTTGACCTGATGACCCTGCATTTCCGCGCCATCGCTGCGCAAGCCGCTGAAGACAACGCCATTTCAGCCGAGGAAATCCTCGCCCTGCGCCGTGCGGCGTGGCCCGATGGCAGGATCGATCCCGAAGAGGCAGAGGCGATCTTCATCCTGAATGACCAGATCGCCACGCCAACCGCGGAATGGAGCGACTTCTTTGTCGAGGCGCTGGTCGAGTTCATCGTCAATACCACCGAGCCGCGCGGCTATGTTTCGGATGAAAACGCCGCATGGCTTATCGAGCGGGTCAGGCATGACGGCAAAGTGAGCAGTCTGACCGAACTGGAACTGGTCGTGCGTGTTCTGGAAAAAGCCCAATCAACACCTGATGCCTTGCGGCAGTTCGCGCTCGACTTGCTGGAACAGGCGGTTTTGACGGGCGAAGGCCCCACCCGCAGCGGAGGCGCGCTTGATCCGGGCAGCATCAACGCGGCGGAATGCGCGCTGATCCGCCGTACCATTTTTGCCGCGGGCAGTGACCGGCCCGCCGCCGTCAGCCAGCGCGAAGCGGAAATGCTGTTCCGCATCAAGGATGCTACGCTGGACGCCGACAACGCTCCGGAATGGGAACGCCTGTTTGTACAGGGCGTGGGCAATTATCTTCAGGGCTGGCAAGGAGCCAAGGGCCTGACGCGTGAACGCGCGGGCGAGCTTGAGGCGTTCATGAACGACCGGTCGAGCCATCTTGGCCGGTTCTTCGGGCGGATGGCCACAACCGATGCCAGAGGCTTTACCCAGGCCGTGCGGGCTGTCGGCTTTGGCCGCCGCCAGCCCGAGCGCGACATTGCGGGCGAAGCGTCGCGCGAACATGCCGTTACCGATGCGGAAAACCTGTGGCTGAATGCCCGGATTGACGCCGACGACAAGGTTGACGCGCTGGAAGAAGCGCTGCTGCGGTTCCTGAAAGAAGGTTAGACCGTAAAGCTTTCACCGCAGCCGCAACTGCCTTTGGCGTTGGGGTTCTGGAACACGAATCCGGCGGTGAAATCGTCTTCCTGCCACTCCATCGTGCAGCCGATCAGGTACAGCACCGATCCGCCGTCGATGAAGAACAAGCCGCCGGGCGTCTCGATCCGCTCGTCCATCGGGTTTGCTTGCGTCACGTAATCAACCGAATAGGCAAGACCCGAACAGCCCCGGCGTGGGGTGGACAGCTTTACGCCAATCGCGCCTGCGGGGGCGGTTTCCATCAGGTGCGCAATCCGCGCCTCGGCAGATGGCGTGAGGATGACAGCGGCGGGGCGCTGGCGGGTCTTGGTGCTAACTTCGGTCATCGCACTATCTCCCCCCTCCCAAGCCAAAACAAATGTGGGCGGGAGGGGACGGGGGTGGGCCTTCTTTACATAGGGATGCGCTTGGCCTCTGCCCACCCCCAACCCCTCCCGCCAAAATCCGATTCAGGCCGGGAGGGGAGTATCTTACAACATCCCAAGCTCTAGCTTGGCTTCATCGCTCATCTTCTGCGGGTCCCATGCGGGGTCCCACACCAGATTAACCTCGGCATCGCGCACACCGGGCACCGCACAGACGCGCAGTTCCACCTCGGCGGGCATTGATTCGGCCACCGGGCAATGGGGCGTGGTCAGCGTCATATTGACGATCACGTGCGCTTCATCATCAACTTCGACGCCATAAATCAGGCCAAGGTCGTAGATGTTGACCGGGATTTCCGGATCGAAAATCTCTTTCAGCGCGCTGATCACGCCTTCGTAGATGTCCCCACCGGGTTCACTGGGCGCAACGCCTTCGGGCTTGGCCGCAAGGAAGCCTTCGAGGTAATCGCGCTTGCGATCCAGCTTTTCAGCGGGCGTTTCTACAGGTTCGGGAATGTCGTCCACGCGCGCACGGCGCGGCATGCTGACCGCTTCCACTTCTTCGACGGCGAATTTGGGATCCTCTACGCTCATCCGAAAATCCTCTTGGTCCTTTCGATACCGCGCACCAATGCGGCGATATCGCTTTCATCGCTATAAATGCCAAAACTGGCGCGGGCCGTGGCAGGAACGCCAAGGTGATCCATCAAGGGCTGCGCGCAATGGTGCCCGGCGCGGATTGCCACGCCTTCCTCGTCAAGGATCGTGCCCAGATCATGGGGGTGTACCCCCTCCATCGCAAAGCTGACGATCCCGGCGCTGTCGTCCGGCCCGAACAGGCGGATCGAGTTCATCGCCTGCAAAGCCTCACGCGCCTTGGCCACCAGCGCGGTTTCATGGGCATGGATCACATCGAGGCCGACGCCGGTGACGTAATCTGCTGCCGCGCCAAAACCGATGGCCTCGACGATTGCGGGCGTTCCGGCCTCGAAACGCTGGGGCGCGGGGGCATATGTCGTCTTTTCAAAGGTTACGCGATCAATCATCGCGCCGCCGCCCTGCCATGGCGGCATGGCGTCAAGGATTTCAGGCTTTGCCCAAAGCGCGCCGATGCCGGTGGGGCCATAGAGCTTGTGCGCTGAAAACACGTAGAAATCAGCATCAATCGCATGGACATCCACCGCGATCCGCGCAACCGACTGGCAGCCATCGAGCAGGATTTTCGCGCCGACATTGCGCGCCAGCTTCACCGCATGTTCCACGTGAAGCACGGAGCCCAGCACGTTGGACACATGCGCGAACGACACCAGTTTGTGCGCGGGCGTCAACATCCGTTCAGCGGCGGCAAGATCGATCTGGCCGTCTTCGGTGATCGGACAGACGTCAATTTCAACGCCGGTCCGATCACGCAGCAATTGCCAGGGCACGATGTTGGAATGATGCTCAAGCTGCGAGAGCAGGATGCGGTCACCAGCCTTGAGATTAGCCATACCCCATGTCTGCGCAACAAGGTTGATTGCCTCGGTCGCGCCGCGTGTGAACACGAGTTCGCTTTCCTGCGCACCGATCAGCGCGGCCACTTTGCGGCGCGCGGCTTCGAAGGCCAGCGTCATATCGGCCGAGCGGGCATAGACGCCGCGATGGACGGTGGCATAATCGCTGCCCAAGGCGCGCATCATCGCATCGATAACGGCTTGCGGTTTTTGCGCGGTGGCGGCGGTGTCCAGGTAGTGCCAGCGGCTGCCGTCCGGGTTGACGAGGCCGGGCCATTGCGCTTCGCGCGTAAGCGTTGCGGTGTTCACAGCATGGCCTCCAACGCAGCGAGCGCCGTTTCGGTCAGTGCGTCTTCATCAGCCGCGCCAACAAAGGCTTCGGCAATGAAGGCCTGCAACATCAGCTTCTTGGCCTGCGCCGGTGGCAGCCCGCGCTGGGCGAGGTAGAACAGGCTTTGCGGATCGAGTTCGCCCACGGCACAGCCATGCGCGCATTTCACGTCGTCGGCATAGATTTCCAGCTCGGGCCGGGCATTGGCGGTCGCGGTGCGGTCCAGCAGCATGGCGCGGATCGATTGCGAACCGTCTGTGCCAATGGCCCCGCGCGCCACGGCCACTTTGCCAAGGTACGTGCCGGTGGCGTGGCCCGCCAGCACTGAGCGTACGATTTGCGTAGATACCGCATCAGGCTCGGCATGCGTGACTTGCGTGACGATCTCGGCGGTCTGATCGCCGCCTGCGATTTGCGCCGCGCCAAGGTGGAACTTGGCCGCTTTACCCAGCGTTACCGACACCGCGATGCGGCCATAGGCAGAACCGGCGTTCAGCACGCGCAGATCGAACGAAGCGCCGTCTTCCAGCACGATGGAAAGTTCACGCGCATCGGCACTGGTGCCATCAAGCACCAATGCAAGCGCACCTTCTTCGCCCGCGCTGACGCGGATTTCCTGCGTTGCCAAGGGCCACAGCGGCGCGAGCGCGGCCAGATCCGCATAGCGGAACGCCTCGTCCCGGCGGGTGGGCAGGGTCAACGTATCGCTCACGCGGCCACCGCCTCGTAGCCTTGCTCTTCGAGTTCCAGCGCCAGTTCAGGGCCGCCAGTGCGCACGATGCGGCCACCGGCCAGCACGTGGACGAAATCGGGCTTCACGTAATCAAGCAGGCGCTGGTAGTGCGTGATCAGCAGCACGGCTTTATCGGGTTTGCGCATGATCGCGTTGATGCCTTCGCCGCAGATGCGCAGCGCATCGATATCAAGGCCGGAATCGGTTTCGTCGAGGATCGCCAGCTTGGGATCGAGGATGCCCATTTGCACCATCTCGGCGCGCTTCTTTTCACCGCCCGAAAAGCCGACGTTTACCGGACGCTTGAGCATGTCCATGTCCATGCGCAAAAGCCCTGCCTTTTCCTTGGCGAGCTTGAGGAACTCCCCGCCCGAAAGCGGCGCTTCCCCGCGCACCTTGCGCTGCGCGTTGGCCGCTTCACGCAGGAATTGCACAAAGGAAACGCCGGGAATTTCAACCGGATACTGGAAGCCGAGGAACAGGCCCGCCGCCGCTCGCTCATGCGGTTCAAGCGCGAAAAGGTCTTCGCCTGCAAAGCTGACGCTGCCGCCGGTCACTTCATAGCCGGGACGTCCGCCCAGCGTATAGCCCAGCGTCGATTTGCCCGCACCGTTCGGCCCCATGATCGCATGGATTTCGCCCGGATTGATGGTGAGCGACAGGCCCTTGAGGATCTGCTTGTCAGCAACAGTGGCGGAGAGGTTTTCAATGTTGAGCATGATCATCCTTCAAGCCCCTCCCCTTCAGGGGAGGGGTTGGGGTGGGGGCTTCGCCGATCAGGCAAGCTATCAAGAGCATCCAGAACCATCCGCTGGACGCCTTCGAGGTTCTGCATCACATCGCCGTTTGTCACCCTCACAACCTGAAACCCGAGTGATTCAAGACGCTCGGTGCGCCGAGCATCGGCTGCGGGATCAGTGTGTGTGCTGCCATCAACTTCGACGATCAGACCCTTTTGCGGGCAAAGGAAATCCGCAATGGCACTGCCAATCACGGCTTGCCTGAGAAACTTGTATCCGCCCAGTTGCGCGCCTTTGAGCACCTGCCACAGCCGCTTTTCGGGCTCGGTAGGTTGGTTGCGCATGGTGCGGGCGTGGGTATTCAACTCATCGAGGCGCGCGGCCGATAGCCCCCACCCCCGGCCCCTCCCCTGAAGGGGAGGGGAGTTGGTGCGTGCAGATGTATCGCGCGAAGTGAGCGTCACCGGCGGTAACCACCCGTGCGGGGGCGTGAATTGGCGCGCAATTCTTCATAACGCGCCTTCATCGCGGCAACTGTGTCGCGTGAGATGCCTTCGGGATCGGCCAGCACGTCTTCGGCGGTATAGCGCACCACTTTGATGCCGACTTCGGTCAGGCTCTTGTCGCGGCGGTGTTCGATTTCGGCGGGAACATCGCCTTCATCGATCAGCACGACCAGCTTCAGCGGCAGACAGGCGAAGTTGGCGATGGCCGAGCCGATGACGGTGAAGCTCTTGGGCTTGTATTGGCCCAGATCTTCCTTCGCCAGTTCATCGGCCAATGCCACTTGGGCAGGCGTGGGGTTGCGTTTGCGTTCGCGCGCCAGTTCGTGGATCGCATCCAGCCGCGATTCGGCAATGTTCCAGCCGCGCCCCTTGCGCTGAAGCTTGGGCGCATCTTCGCGTTCACTGGCGGGGCGCAGGGTAAGGGTTTTCTTCAACCGACTGATCCTTCAAGGCTGATGCCCAGCAGCTTTTGCGCTTCGACTGCAAATTCCATCGGCAATTGCTTGAGCACTTCGCGGGCGAAGCCGTTGACGATCAGGGCGACGGCGCTTTCCTGATCGAGGCCACGCTGCATGGCGTAGTAGAGCTGATCGTCGCTGATCTTGCTGGTGGTGGCTTCATGTTCGATGGTGGCGGTGGGGTTGCGCACTTCGATGTAGGGCACGGTATGCGCGCCGCAATCAGCGCCCAGCAGCAGGCTGTCGCACTGGGTGAAATTGCGCACGCCATCGGCACCCGGCGCGACGCGAACAAGGCCGCGATAGGTGTTGTTCGACTTGCCCGCAGAAATGCCCTTCGACACGATGGTCGAGCGGGTGCGCTTGCCGTTGTGGATCATCTTGGTGCCGGTATCGGCCTGCTGGTAATTGTTGGTGACCGCGACCGAGTAGAACTCGCCCACCGAATCATCACCATTGAGAACGCAGCTTGGATACTTCCACGTGATCGCAGAGCCGGTTTCAACCTGCGTCCACGAAACCTTTGAGCGTTTGCCTTGGCACAGCGCGCGCTTGGTGACGAAATTGTAGATGCCACCAAGGCCCTCGGCATTGCCGGGATACCAGTTCTGCACGGTGGAATACTTGATCTCGGCATCGTCCATCGCGACGAGTTCGACCACGGCGGCGTGAAGCTGGTTTTCATCGCGCATCGGCGCGGTGCAGCCTTCGAGGTAACTGACATAGCTGCCCTTGTCGGCCACGATCAGCGTGCGTTCGAACTGTCCGGTGTTTTCAGCATTGATGCGGAAATAGGTGGAAAGCTCCATCGGGCAGCGCACGCCTTCGGGGATGTAGACGAAAGTGCCGTCGGAAAAGACCGCGCAGTTCAGCGCGGCAAAGTAGTTGTCGTGCATCGGCACGACCTTGCCCAGCCACTTCTTCACATGCTCAGGATATTCGCGGATCGCTTCACTGATAGAGCGGAAGATGACGCCTGCGGCTTCCAGTTCCTTGCGGAAGGTGGTGGCGACCGAAACGCTGTCAAACACCGCATCCACGGCCACACGGCGCGCGCCTTCAACACCGGCGAGCACTTCCTGTTCAGCCAGCGGAATGCCCAGCTTTTCGTAAATGCGCAGGATTTCGGGATCAACCTCGTCCAGACTGCCGAGCTTGGGCTTGGTTTTGGGCGCGGCCCAGTAATAGGCGTCCTGATAATCAATCGGCGGGACGTTCAGCTTGGCCCAATCGGGCGTGGGCATCGTCAGCCAGTGGCGATAGGCCTTGAGCCGCCATTCGAGCATCCACTCCGGCTCGTCCTTTTTGGCCGAGATATAGCGGACGGTATCTTCGGACAGGCCTTTGGGGCCATATTCCTGTTCAATGTCGGATGACCAGCCATGTTCATAATCGGCCACTTTGGCAGCCGCATCGTGCGCTGCCTGATCTTTGATGTAAACGTCGTCTGTCATGCCATAACCTCCGCCACCGGGGCCGCAATTCCAGCGGGACGGGACAATTGGGTGAGCGAAATTCCGGCCAGCGCGCCGCGCAATGCGGCATCAACAGCGGGCCAGTGCGGACGGATTGAACAGGCGGCTTCGAGCGTGCAATCGTGGCGACCATGATCGCTGCAAGGTGCCATCGCAATCGGGCCTTCCACCGCCTCAACAATATCAGCCAGCGTAATCGCAGCGGCAGGGCGTGCCAATTTTAGCCCGCCACCTGCGCCGCGCACCGATTTCAACAGCCCTGCTGCCGACAATTTGCTGACCAGTTTTTGCACCGTGGGCGCAGGCAGGCCCGTTTCGTCAGCCAGTTGCTGGGCCGAAACACGCGCATGCCCGCAATGGCGCGCGGCGGCGCTCATCGTTACGACGGCATAATCGGCCATGCTGGAAAGGCGCATCGTCTGGTTGGTCCCGGAGGGTCCGAAATGAAATCAGACCGACTCACTCCGGTTATCTAGACGCTCGATTCACAAGATACAAGGCGGGGTTCGCGGACCAATGTGCCGGGCATATCAACCGGGGGCAAAAAAAGGGCGGCCGAAACCTTTGAGGGTGTTCGGCCGCCTTAAAGTCGAGAACTCAGCACTAAAGTGCACCGAGCCCTTCGGGTCGCAAGGACTAGCTACGCAGTCGGGCCTGTTATGAATTGTATGAATTCGACAAAATCGGTTGCATTGAAGCAACATACCCCGATCATTCGATGACAATTGCTGTTAGTTCCGCAAAGTAAGGACTTGGCCGTTGCTGTATGCAGGCGCAATAGGACAAAAAACAAAGCGCCGTGGTGCAAGCGCGTTTCCGCCCTTGCAGTAATGGACGCCCAATTGGACCGATACCTGTGACGCCTTTTTCCTTGTTGCGCCCCCTGATTTTCCGCATCCCTGCCGAACCAGCCCATCGCCTGACGATCAAGGCATTGGGATTAATGCAAAATGGTTCGCGGGCTGCGCCCACCCCCACCCTTGCGCAACGGATTGGCGGGATAGTCTTTCCCAATCCGGTCGGCATGGCCCCCGGCTTCGACAAGAACGCCGAAGTGCCCGATGCCATGCTGGGATTCGGATTCGGTTCGGTCGAGGTCGGCACGGTCACACCCCTTCCCCAAGAGGGCAACCCCAAGCCGCGCCTGTTCCGGCTGGTTGAAGACCTCGCTGTGATCAATCGCATGGGGTTTAACAACGAAGGTGCGCAAGCAGTGACCAACCGGTTGATGCGGCGGCGCGAAACCGGCGCGCACGGTCTTCCGGGTATCGTTGGCGTAAATATCGGTGCGAACAAGGATTCGCCTGATCGCATTGCCGATTACGCGCAGATGACCCGGCTTATGGCGCCGCTGGCGTCCTATCTCACGGTGAACATCTCCTCGCCCAACACACCGGGCCTGCGCGCCTTGCAGGATGAAGGCGCGCTATCCGCATTGCTTGACGGTGTGCTGGAAGCGCGCGGCAACAGCCATGTGCCGGTATTCCTGAAACTGGCACCCGATCTTGAACCTGCCGATATTGACAGCATCTGCCGCATCGCGCTGGAAAAGAAGCTGGCTGCGCTCATCATATCGAACACCACGATTACGCGTCCGGCGCTGCGTTCGGCCCATGCGGGCGAGGCAGGCGGGCTTTCGGGCAAACCCTTGCGCGATCTTGCGCTGCAACGGCTGCGCGATTTCCGCAAGGCCAGCGGCGGGGCGATCCCTCTGGTCGGCGTTGGCGGCATTTCAACTGTGGACGATGCCTGGGACCGCATCCGCGCAGGGGCCAGCCTGATCCAGCTTTACAGCGCGCTGGTCTATGAAGGGCCGGGGCTTGCCCGCCGCCTTGTCAAAGGGCTTGAAACAAAGGTGCGCGAAGCAGGGCTGACATCCATTGCAGAGGCGGTCGGCAGCGAATAGCGTGTGGGCCATGAACTTCATGCGCACGCTTCGCTTTCTGCCCCTCAGCGCCGCCCTTCTGGCCAGTGCTTGCGTCCCGCCGCCGAACGCTTCGGTGCCGCCGCGCACTCCGCCTGCCGCCGCCACCAGCGGCGTTCCCGATGATAGCGCCGGCCTCGTCTCGGCAGCCGATCCGCGCGCCGCAGAGGCAGGCGCGCAAATGCTCCGCCTGGGCGGAAGCGCGGTAGACGCCTCCATCGCCACGATGCTGGCGCTGACGGTGGTCGAGCCGCAAAGTTCGGGCATTGGCGGGGGCGGGTTTCTGGTTCTGGGCGATGCAGGCGGCAACGTCTCAACCATAGACGGGCGCGAAACCGCACCCAAAGCCGCCACGCCGGAATGGTTCTTTGTCGATGGCAAGCCGATGTCCTATGGCGATGCGGTTCCCGGCGGGCGCAGTGTGGGGGTGCCCGGCAATCTTCGCCTTGCCGCCCTGGTGCACAACAAACATGGCAAGCTTTCATGGCGCACCCTGTTTCAGCCCGCGATCAGGCTGGCGCGCGAGGGGTACCAGATAACTCCGCGCATGCGGGCATCGCTGACCAACGCGATCCGCACCGGCGCGCTTGATCCTGATGCCCGTGCGCTGTTCTATGGCGCTGATGGCCAGCCGCTGCCCGAAGGCACATTGGTGCGCAATCCGGCGCTGGCCGCTACGCTGGAAACCATCGCCGCGCGCGGGGCCGACAGTTTCTATACCGGCGATAACGCCACTTTGCTGGCCACCAAAGTGGGCACCGCGCCCCGCAATCCTGCGCCGATGACCTCGGCAGACCTTGCCGCTTACAAAGCCGTTGAGCGCCCTGCGGTGTGCGGGCAATACCGCCAATACCGCATTTGCGGCATGGGGCCGCCGTCATCGGGCGCGACAACGGTTTACGCCATTCTCAAGCAGCTTGAACGCTTCGACATGAAAGCGCTTGGCCCGGCTGACCCGACGGCATGGCACCTGATCGCTGAATCGCAACGCCTCGCTTATGCTGACCGGGAGCAATATGCTGCCGATGCCGATTTCGTATCGGTGCCGATCAAGGGGCTGATCGATCCCGCCTACCTTGCGGCACGTTCGGCGCTGATTTCGCCAAGTGCGACAATGCCAAGCGCCCTTCCCGGCACACCGCCGGGGGCAACGCTGGCTTTTGCACGGCCTGCCCGCCAGGAAGAGCATGGCACAACGCATTTTGTCACCGTGGACCGCTGGGGCAATTCCACCAGCTATACCTCGACCATCGAAGGGCCGTTCGGATCGGGCCTGATGGTGGGCGGCTATTATCTGAACAACGAGCTGACCGATTTCAACATCGTGCCCGAAAAGGACGGCAAGCCCACCGCGAACCGCGTTGAAGGCGGCAAGCGTCCGCGCAGTTCAATGGCACCGACGCTGGTCTATGGCCCCGATGGCAAACTGCGGCTGGCGGTCGGCGCGGCTGGCGGCACGACCATCCCCGCGCAAGTAGCCAAGGCAATCATCGGCGTGCTCGACTGGAACCTGTCAGCGCGCGATGCCATTGCCCTGCCCACGGTCTTTGCGCCGGGTGGCGAAACGGTGTTTGTGGAAAAAGGTACGGCATTGGAAACCATGATCCCGGCCTTGCAGGCGTTGGGCCATGCCAAGATCATGGCGCGCAACCCCTCGTTCAAAGCCAATGCCATCGAACATCTGGACGGTGTGTGGCGCGGCGCGGCTGATCCGCGCAGTGAAGGGGCCGCAGTGGCTCCCTGAACTGTTGCCGTAATGAAACTGCGGCACTAGGTTCACGTCCGACCAAGTGGAAGCCGGAGCTCCAACCGGCTCCGGGGCGAGGATTCCGAACGTGCAGCTTACCGATTTCGCAGGCTATCCCAATCTTGTCGCCATGTTCCTTGACCGGGCAAAGGCCCGTGGCGAAGGCCCGTTCCTGTGGGCCAAGCGCGAAGGCAAATGGCAATCGCAAAGCTGGGCCGAAGCTGCGCGCAAGGTTTGTCTGCTGGCGGAGAACTTGCGCGCTTTGGGATTGAGCGCGGGCGACCGTGTGGCGCTGGTATCGGAAAACCGTCCGGAATGGGCGATTGCAGACCTTGCGATCATGGCAGCGGGGTTGGTTACCGTGCCGACCTACACCACCAATACCGAACGCGATCATTTGCACATTCTGGAAAATTCAGGCGCGCGGGCGGTGATCGTGTCCACGTCCAAACTGTCCAACGCCGTGCTGCCCGCAGCCCTTGCCGCGCCGTGTGTCGAACACGTGATCGGCATGGAACCGCTGCGCCAGATGCAGGCGGGCAAGCTCGCGTTCCACGATTGGGCCGCAATGACGACAGGCGATGCCGATGCCGCACGGCGCGCGGTGGATGCGCGGCTTTCCACCATGCGCCGCGACGATCTGGCTTGCCTGATCTATACCAGCGGCACGGGCGGTTCCCCGCGCGGGGTGCGGCTGCACCACGGATCGATCCTGTGCAACGTGGATGGCGCGGCACACATTCTGGCCGAGGATTTCGGCTGGGACGAGGAAGTGTTCCTGTCCTTCCTGCCGCTGTCACACGCTTATGAACACACCGGCGGGCAGTATCTGCCTATCGGCATGGGCGCGCAGATTTACTATTCCGAAGGTTTGGAAAAGCTGGCGTCGAACATCGAGGAAGTGCGCCCGACGATGATGGTCGTGGTGCCGCGCCTGTTTGAAGTGCTGCGCGCGCGCATCATGAAGCAAGTGGAAAAACAGGGCAAAGTCGCCAATTACCTGATGGACCGCGCGCTGGGCATTGGAACGCGCAAGGCGGCGGGCAAGCGCCGCCTGCTGGACCTGCCGATGAGCGCGATCCTTGAACGCACGTTGCGGCCCAAGATCCGCGCCCGCTTTGGCGGCCGATTGAAGGCGATGGTTTCAGGCGGCGCGCCGCTGAACCCCGATGTCGGCGTGTTTTTCGATGCGATGGGCCTGACCATGCTGCAAGGCTATGGCCAGACCGAGGCGGGCCCTGTGATATCGTGCAATCGCCCGCGTGTCGGCATCGGCATGAACACCGTTGGCCCGCCGATGAAGGGCGTCGAGGTGAAAATCGCCGAGGATGGCGAAATCCTGACGCGCGGCGAACTGGTCATGCACGGCTATTGGCGCAACGAAGCTGAAACCGCGCGCGCCATTCCGCAAGACGGCCCCAACGCAGGCTGGCTGCATACCGGCGACATCGGCCACATCGACAAGAGGGGCCGTATCGTCATCACTGATCGCAAGAAGGACATGATCGTCAACGACAAGGGCGACAATGTATCCCCCCAGAAGATCGAAGGCATGCTGACGCTCCAGCCGGAAATCGCCCAAGCCATGGTGAGCGGCGACAAGCGGCCCTACATCGTCGGCCTGATCGTGCCCGATCCCGAATGGGCGCTGGAGTGGGCCCGCGCCCAGGGCGAACACTTCGATTTCAAGGAACTGCAAAACCTGCCCGCCTTCCGCAACGCCATCCGCAACGCGGTGGACCGGGTAAACAAAGACGTATCGGTGATCGAAAAGGTCCGCCAGTTCACTTTCGCGGACGAAGCGTTTTCGATCGACAACGAGGAAATGACCCCGAGCCTGAAAATCCGGCGCCACAAGATCAAGGAGCGCTACGGCGCGCGGGTGGACGCGCTGTATAAGGCGTGAGGGTAAAAAGGCCTGGTAATTATCCCCCTCGCTTAAGGTTCTCGCACTTTCGTCATCCTGAACTTGTTTCAGGATCCATCCATCAACACACACTGCTGTTTGTGGGGAGAAATGGATGCTGAAACAAGTTCAGCATGACGGAGTTGGAGCTTACGTTGCCGAAGAAGATAATGGCCTAAGGGCGTGAGAGGGCTTCTCGCGCAACCTTTGCAGGGCCACCCCTGACCCCTCCCGTAAATGAGAGGGGAGCGAGACTTACGCAGCCCTAGGCGGAGTTAGTCGCAGCGGGGTGGGCTTTCCGGCATATCGCACTGGCGACTACCCGTTGGCCTGCGCCTTTAGCTGATAGAGCAAGTCCAGCGCCTCGCGCGGGGACAGGGCGTCGATGTCCAGACCGTTCAGCCGCTCGCGCAGGGCGTCGACCTTTTCTTCTGCCGCTTCGATGGCGGCTGCGAACAGAGGCAAGTCATCGAGCCCTGCGGCAAGGCCTCCGGTTGCCGCGCGGCCCTTTTCCAGCTTTTCCAGCACGGACTTGGCACGTTTGACGACGGGTGCAGGCACACCTGCCAGCCGCGCCACGGCAAGGCCATAGGACTTGTCCGCAGGGCCTTCAGCCAGTTCGTGCAGCAGCACCAGATCACCCTTCCATTCACGCGCGCGAACGTGGTGGAGCGATAGCGAATCGCACGATTCGGCCAACCGGGCGAGTTCGTGGTAATGCGTGGCGAACAGGCAGCGGCTGCGGTTGATCGAATGCACCGCCTCGACCACCGCCCATGCCAGCGCAAGGCCATCATACGTCGATGTGCCGCGCCCGACTTCGTCGAGAATCACAAAGCTGCGCTCGGTCGCCTGCGCCAGGATCGCGGCGGTTTCGACCATCTCGACCATGAAGGTGGAGCGCCCGCGCGCCAGATTGTCAGACGCGCCAACGCGGCTGAACAGGCGGTCAACCATGCCGATGGTAGCGGCTTGTGCTGGCACGAACCCGCCCGCTTGCGCCAGCAGCACGATCAGCGCGTTCTGGCGCAGGAACGTGGATTTACCGCCCATGTTCGGCCCGCCGATCAGCCAGAGGCGGTCGGTCGGGGCAAGGCGGCAATCGTTGGCGACAAACCGTTCGCCCTTGGCGGCTAGCGCGGCCTCGACCACCGGATGCCGCCCGCCCGTGATTTCAAGGCTTGGTTCGTCCACCACGCGCGGCAGGGCCCAGCCGCCTTCAGCCGCGCGTTCGGCCTGGCCCGCTGCCACGTCGATGCGCGCAAGCGCGGCGGCGGTCTGGGCAATGGCAGCCTTGGCCAGCACCGCCTGGCTCACCAATTCCTCAAAATGCGCTTCTTCGGCGGCCAGCGAATGCCCGCCACTTTCGGCAATTCGGCTGGCCTCTTCGTGCAGGGCCAGCGCGTTGAAGCGCACCGCACCCGCCATCGTCTGGCGATGGGTAAAGCCGGATTCGGGCGCCATCAGCCGGTCGGCATGGCGCGCGGGCACTTCGATGAAATAGCCCAGCACGCCGTTGTGGCGGATTTTCAGCGCCGAAACGCCGGTGTCATCGCGGTACTTTGCCTCAAGCGCGGCAATCGCGCGGCGCGAATTGCCCGAAACGCGGCGCAATTCGTCCAGCGCCGCATCATAACCCTCGGCAATGAAGCCGCCCTGTGATCGCTCGGTCGGCGGCGCAGGCACCAACGCGCGGGCATAAAGATCAACCAGCGCGCCGTGCCCTGCCAGCGATGGCAGAAGGTCATCCAGCGGCGCAGGCCGGTCGCTACGCGCGCGCAGCATATCATGCAACCGCCGCGCCTCGGCCAAACCATCGCGCAATTGCCCCAGATCACGCGGAGCACCGCGCCCTGCAACCACCCGCCCCAGCGCGCGGCCCACATCGGGCAAAGCGCGCAAGACGGTGCGAATGTCGCCGCGCAACAGCGGATCGTCATGCAGCCAGCTTACCAGTTCAAGCCGCCGGTAAATGGCGCGCGAATCCGTCAGCGGTGCCGAAAGATCGTCGGCCAGCAGCCTTGCGCCTGCGCCCGTCACGCAACGGTCAATGGCTTCCACCAGACTGCCCTTGCGCCCGCCGCCGGTGCTGGTCAGGATTTCAAGGCTGGCCCGCGTGGCTTCGTCCATCGCCATGTGTGTGCCCGCTTCACGCGCGACAGGTGGCAACAGCAATGGCAAAGCGCCACGGCCCACATGGTCAAGGTAGCCGATCAACCCGCCTGCCGCTGCCAGCATCGCGCGGGTGAACTGGCCAAAGCCATCCAGCGTGGTGACACCGTGCACCGCCTTAAGCCGCGCTTCGCCCTCATCACTGCCGAACGACCGATTCGGCCTTGCCACGCATCCGGACGGGGCATCATCCCATGTTTCAGGCGCAACTATTTCGGTTGCGCCCAGCCGCGCCA
Source organism: Novosphingobium sp. (assembly GCA_020853995.1). GTDB lineage: Bacteria > Pseudomonadota > Alphaproteobacteria > Sphingomonadales > Sphingomonadaceae > Novosphingobium. Next base: position 13,294 of record JADYXV010000352.1, on the reverse strand, counting down.
ATGCGGCACCCATCTGATCAGCAGAGCATTCTTCCAGCTCCATCCGTCCGGTGGAAATATCGCATGCGGCAATGCCGATCACCCCGCGCACATCGCACACCGCCGCCAGCACATTGGCGCGGCGCGGTTCGAGCAGGGCTTCTTCGGTCAGCGTTCCGGCGGTGACAAAGCGCACGATGTCACGCGCGACCAAAGCCTTGGAACCCCCGCGTTTCCTGGCTTCTTCGGGCGTTTCAACCTGTTCGGCAATGGCCACGCGGCACCCTGCACGGATCAGGCGGGCAAGGTAGCCTTCTGCGGCATGGACCGGCACCCCGCACATCGGGATGGGCGCTCCGCCATGTTCACCCCGGCTGGTCAGCGCAATGTCGAGCACTTGCGCAGCGGTCTTCGCATCGTCGAAGAACAGCTCGAAAAAGTCGCCCATGCGGTAGAACAACAGGCAGTCGCTCGCCTGCTCTTTCAGAGCAAGATATTGCGCCATCATCGGAGTTGGGGCATTAGGCGTCACGCGGAGGTGGCTAGACCAGCCGCGCGTGTTTCTCAAACTGTCAAAGCCGGATATCCGCAACTCTGCACCAAACGGGCTAGAGCCGGTACCGGTCTTGCGGGTTGCGGGTGTGGAGTAAACAGGGTTTTGACGCAAGTCCGCGAAAAAGATTGGTTGGCAGGTGTCAAACACTTGCTGGCGCGCGCCGGAGCGTTGCCGTGGCTGTCCGGCCCCGGCATTGCGCTTGGTGTGCTGTTGATCTGCCTGCCTTTCGCGCTGGTCGAAGTGCCGCCCCTGATCGATATTCCCGGCCACATGGGTGCCGCCGCGATTGAAGCGGCCGGCCCCGGCAATCCGCTGGAAAAGTATTTCACGTGGAAATGGGTGTTCACGCTGAACATCGGTGGCGGCGTGCTGATGAAAGTGCTGGGCGCGCAATTCGGCATTCTGGCGGCGGGCTGGTGGAGCACGGTGCTGGCCACGGGCCTGTTTGCAGGCGGTTGCCTGTGGACCATCCGCATGCTGAACCCCAAGGGCGGACACGCTGCGGCATGGTCCTTGATGTTCGTGTTCAGCTTCCCGCTGCTGACGGGCTTCCTCAATTACATCCTTGCCACCGGCCTTGCGCTCACCGCGTTTGGTGCGTCTCTCTGGCTGGAAAAGCGCAACCCGCGTGCGCGCGCCGTGATGCTGGTGATGGCGCAACCGGTGGCCATGCTGTGCCACGCCATCGGCGGCTTGCTGCTGGCCTTGCTGGTTGGCGCACATGCCTTTGGCCGCGCGATGGACGAACTGCCCGAAGGCTGGCGCTGGCGTGATCTGGCCAACCGTGAATGGCTGAAATCGCTGGACTGGAAGGCCATCGGCCTGCGGTTGTGGCAGGCCTGCTGGCCGCTGCTGGCCACGGTAATCACCATCGCGCTGTGGAAGGCGTTTTCGCCCGAAACCAAATCGGTCAACATCTGGCGCTGGGACCAGAAGGCATGGTCCTTTGTCCTGACGTTGCGCGATCAGTCCAAGCTGCTGGATTTCGGCACTTCGATCATTGCGGGCCTGCTGGTGCTGGTCGGGCCGTTCCTTGGCGCGCGGTGGCGCTGGCGTCAGGGCTTGCCTGCGCTCATGGTGTTCGTGCTGTTTCTTGCGATCCCGAGCGATATCAACGGATCATCGTTCGTCGATATCCGCCTGCTGCCGGTTGCGGCAATGCTGGGCCTTGGCCTTCAGGACTGGAGCCGCGCGCGCAAGCCTGAATGGGCAAAGTGGGTGGCCTACAGCGGAATGGGCCTGCTGGCGCTGCGCCTTTCGGTCACGGCGTGGAGCTTTGCCGGATATGAGGACGATTACAAGAAACAGCTTTCGGCGCTGACGCACGTTGAACCCGGCAGCCGCGTGCTGGCCTTTGTCGAACATTCGTGCCTTAACGAATCATGGCGCAATACCCGCCGCGATCATCTGGCCAGCCTTGCCAGCCTGTACCGGCAGGCGTGGGTGACTGATAACTGGGCAGTTCCCGGCCTGCACATGGTGGTGCCGCGTTTCCGCCCCGGTCGCAATTTCACCGCCGATCCATCGGAATTCGTATGGTCGCGCCGCTGCGCCGGTGGCTGGCGTCGTACAGTCGATAACGCGCTGAAGTTCGCGCCGATTGAACGCGTCGATTATGTCTGGCTGATCGATACCGGCTTGCCGCGCACGGGCGACCCGCGCTTGCAATTGGTATGGCAGGAAAACCGCAGCATGCTGTTCAAAGTGCGCCGCCTTGGCATGCCCGCCTTGCAGCCAAAAGATTTGTAAAAAGCCCGACAGCCAGTCGCTGTCGCAAAAACGGCAGATTTGCACATTAACCAAGGGTATTACGCGCCTTGACGTAGCGGCCAAGGTCCGACAGTGGCATAATCTTATCGCCAGATAGACGGGGAACATCATGTCCGAGGAAAGCAACGTCCGCTTCACCGAGCGCGAGGCGCTTTTCTATCACAACACGATCCGCCCCGGTAAGATCGAAATCATCGCCTCCAAGCCGATGGCAACCCAGCGCGATTTGTCGCTCGCCTATTCCCCCGGCGTTGCCGTGCCGGTACGCGCAATCGCGGAAAACCCTTCCGATGCCTATGAATATACCGCCAAGGGCAACCTTGTGGCGGTGATTTCCAACGGCACAGCCATCCTTGGCCTTGGCAATCTGGGCGCGTTGGCATCCAAGCCGGTGATGGAGGGCAAGGCGGTCCTGTTCAAACGCTTTGCCGATGTGGATTCCATCGACATCGAGCTTGATACCGAAGACGCAGACAAGTTCATCGAAGCGGTTGCGCTGATGGAGCCGAGTTTTGGCGGCATCAACCTTGAAGATATCAAGGCGCCCGAATGCTTCATCATCGAACAGGCGCTGAAAGAACGCCTGAAAATCCCGATCATGCACGATGACCAGCATGGAACCGCGATCATTTCTGCCGCCGGACTGCTGAACGCCTGCTTCCTGACCGGACGCCAGCTGAACGAGGTCAAAGTCGTGGTCAATGGCGCGGGCGCGGCTGCCATTGCCTGCACCGCGCTGATCAAGGCGATGGGCGTGCGCCACGACAACGTCATCATGTGTGACCGTTCGGGCGTGATCTATCGCGGCCGTGAAGGCGGCATGGACCAGTGGAAAAGCGCGCACGCGGTTGATACGCCTGCGCGCAGCCTGGAAGACGCCTTGGATGGTGCAGACATCTTCCTCGGCCTGTCTGCCGCAGGGGCGTTAAAGCCTGACTGGGTAACGAAAATGGCCCCGCAGCCAATCATCTTTGCGATGGCCAACCCTGATCCTGAAATCACCCCGCCCGAAGCCAAAGCGATCCGTCCCGATTGCATCGTCGCTACGGGCCGGTCGGATTACCCCAACCAGGTCAATAACGTGCTGGGCTTCCCGTTCATCTTCCGCGGCGCACTCGATGTGCGCGCCACGGCGATCAACGAGGAAATGAAGATTGCAGCCGCGCGCGCAATTGCCGAACTGGCGCGCGAACCGGTGCCTGAGGAAGTTGCCGCCGCTTATGGCATCAACCACACTTTCGGGCTTGATTACATCATCCCCGCGCCGTTCGATCCGCGCCTGATGGAAGTCGTATCGTCCGCTGTTGCCAAAGCGGCTATGGATTCAGGCGTAGCGCAAAAGCCGATCGAGGATTTTGACGCTTATCGCAACAGCCTCAAGGCACGTCTCAACCCCACGACCTCGGTGCTGACCAATGTCTTTGCCACGGCCAAGAACAACCCCAAGCGGGTGGTCTTTGCCGAGGCCGAGAACGAAGTGGTGCTGCGTGCCGCGATCCAGTTCAAGGATTTCGGCTATGGCACACCGGTTCTGGTGGGCCGGACGCCAGCCGTGCTCGATCTGCTGACCGAACTGGGCGTCAGCAATCCGGAATCCTACGAAATCCACAACTCGTCGGTTTCGCCGCTGGTGCCCGAAATGGTCACGTACCTTTATGAAAAGCTCAAGCGTCGCGGCTATATGGAACGTGACGTCAAGCGCATGGTCAATCATGACCGGAACGTCTTTGCATCCTTGCTGGTGGCGCTGGGCCATGGCGATGCGTTGATAACGGGCATGACACGCACTTTTGCACAGTCGATGAAAGACGTGCGGCGCGTGCTGGAACCCAAGCCCGGCCATCTGCCCTTCGGTGTCCACCTGATGGTGGCCAAGAATTACACCGTGTTCCTGGCCGATACGACCGTGAACGAGCGGCCTTCGGCAGAAGAGCTTGCGCACATTGCCAAGGAAACCGCAGCCGTTGCCCGCCGCATGGGCCACGAACCGCGCGTTGCGTTCCTGTCCTACTCCACCTTCGGCAACCCTTACGGCCGCTGGCTTGATTCGGTTCGCGGTGCGGTGGCCATTCTGGACGAGGAAAACCCCGGCTTCGAATACGAAGGCGAAATGGCACCGGATGCCGCACTCAACCCCAAAGTCATGGCGAACTACCCGTTCAGCCGCCTGTCAGGCCCTGCCAACGTACTGATCATGCCGGGCCTGCAATCGGCCAATATCTCGGCCAAGCTGCTGCGCGAACTGGCAGGCAATGCCGTGATCGGCCCGATGCTGATCGGCATGGAAAAGCCCGTACAGATCGCCGCGATGACATCGATCGCCCCCGATATCCTGACGCTGGCCGTGCTGGCCGCTGCAGGGATTGTCGGCTGATCTGTTGATGCTCACCCCGCTTGGCCTGCGCAAGGGGCAAGCGGGGTGGTTATCGTCCGGCCATGGCCTTGACCCGTGCCAGATATGTGCGGCCGATCCGCTGCACCGAACCATCCGCCAGTTCTACTGACCACACGCCCAAGCCGTCATGCTTCAGGCCCGCGATACGGTCTTTCCTGACGATGGTTGATCGGTGCAGGCGGATGAAGCAATCAGGATCAAGCCGCGCTTCCAGTCCGGCGATGGTGTGCAGCATCATGTAACTGCGCTGGCCCACATGTAGCCGCACGTAATCGCGTTCGGCATCAATGCGCTCAAGATCGGCAGCGGCCACGCGGATCAATTCCGAACGGTGCGGCACCCAGAATTCATCGATCCACTCGGTCGCCGGTTTTTCCGGCACAAGCGGCGTTTCAACCAGCGCACTTTTCCGCGCCTGCGCCCGCTCTACCGCGCGCTCCAACCGTTCTTGCGCCACGGGTTTCAGCACATAATCCACAGCGTCGCAATCAAACGCCTCAACCGCGAAATCATCGTGCGCGGTTACAAACACCACCGCCGGACGGCCGGCCTGCCCCGCCAGCGCCCGCGCCACGCCAAGGCCGTCGACTTCGGGCATGGTCATATCCAGCAGCACCAGATCGGGCGTCAGCGCTTCGATCAATCGCAGCGCCGCCGCGCCATCGCTGGCAGTGCCGACCACTTGCAAGGCGGGAATACGCGAACACAGGATCTGCATGCGCTCCACCGCCAAAGGTTCATCATCGACGATCAGCGTGCGCATTCCATTTCCCTCAACATTCGTTCCGCACAATCGGCACGGTCAGCACGGTGGCATATCCGCCCGCCGGCAGGGAACCGCTTTCCACTTTGGCCACATCTTCGCCAAACCGTGCGGCCAGGCGGCTGCGCACATTGGCAAGGCCGATCCCGGTGCTGCCTTTGACGAACCCTTCGCCCGGCCCGTCATCGGCCACCGTCAGGATCAGGAACCCGCCTGCCTCGCGCGCGGAAATGCGGATGGTGACCGGACGGATCGTGGTGGAAACGGCATATTTGATCGAGTTTTCGACCAGCGGTTGCAGGATCATCCCCGGCACACAGGCGCTCAACAGATCATCGGGCACGTCAAATTCGCACTTCAACCGATCCGGGAAACGCACCGCTTCGATATCGAGATAGTGGCGCTGCAAGGCCAGTTCATCCTCCAGCGGCATGTCCTGCGTGGGGTCACCCGCCAGACTGTGACGATAGAACCGCGAGATCGACTGGATCATCCGCTCTGCCTGTTCGGCCCGCCCGACCATGACCAGCGCTGACAGCGAATTGAGCGTGTTGAACAGGAAATGCGGGTTCACCTGATAGCGCAAGCTGCGCAATTCTGCCGCCTTGGCCGCACGCGCATATTGCCCTTCGCGATATTCCGCCGCGCGCAATTGTTCACCATTGCCCAACGCCAGATAGAGCGCAGCCCATGCGATCAACAGGAAATAGCGGCCCAATGCCACATCGGTAAGCTGCCGCCACAAGCCTTCGCTTTCCACCGACTTGCGGATGATCGTCACACTTTCAGGCCCGCGCACTTCTTCGCCGATCACATCAGACGGCGATATTGCAGGAACATCGGGCTCAGTTGCCTGTGCGGCCTTGGCACGGTTGACGCGTTCGATAACCTGCCGCTTGGCAACCTCCAAAGCCTGCGCGCTGCGCAGCGCCTTTTCGGCGGTTTGCCGGGCAGCAACGCGCTGCTTTTCGGCCATGGCGCGGGCGCGCTCTGCTGCTGCACGCGCCTTTTGCGCCACGATTGACGACGCCGGGGTTGCGGGGGCTTCAGGCGGCTGTGGCGGTTCGGGCGCGACCGCATCTGCCACCGGTTCCACCGATTCCACCTCATCATCAGCATCGCTGCGAATGATATAACCGCCGGTTCGCACTTCAGAACGGCCATCGGCAAATTTGCGCACCACCACCCCTGGCTGCGTTATCACCATGCTGCCATCCTCGTTCTGGACGACTTTGGTGTTCTTCATCGTTTCGGCAACGGTGTCCTCGACCATCGCCTCCAGTTCCGCCAGCGCTTCATCATCAAGCACGACGTTCGGCGATGCTGCTGCACCCGAATCAGCCTTGGCTTTCGGCGGTTCAACGGGTTCAGGCGGAACAGGGGGCATCGGAGGCATGAGGCCTTCGTCCAGCACATCGACCAGCACATTGCCTGCCATATCGTGCCGGATCTGCACGCCGGGACTGCCATCGGCATTGCGCACCGTCACTTGCTTTGCGGTTTGCCCGTCAGCCTGTTCGCGAGAGATGCGCTCGATCATGCGCTGCTCAACGGGGGCAAAGGCCCACTGGTTGACCACGGCCAGTGCAAGTGCGGCGGGCAGCATGATCACCAGCGCAGCGCCGCCGCGCATAGGCAACGACCGTCCATCGAACCGGCGCAGCAGCGGCCAACAGGCAACCGTGACCACGATCCCTGCCACCGTTACCGCCGCGCGCCGCCACAACAGATCGGAAAAGTCGCCCAGTTCCACCACCAGCCCGCGCACGGTAATCAGCAGGAAATAGCACAACCACAGCGCCACCGCTGACAGCACGACTTGTCGCGCAGGCACGCGCGCTATGCCGGGATCAATGCCGGCAGTGGAATTGGCCAATGTCATCTGCACACGCCTAAACGCGAACGGCCCGACGCACCAGAACGGTGGTCGGGCCGGATATGCGGTTTATCGATTGCAATCAGGCCGCAGCCATCACGCGGGCAACAAGCCCTCGTCCGCAATCTTCTTTTTCCACACCAGCGGGGCCAACTGGTGGACGTTGTTGCCTTCGCTATCGACGGCCACGGTCACCGGCATATCCTCGACCGTGAATTCATAGATCGCTTCCATGCCAAGGTCTTCAAAGCCGACGACTTTGGATTCCTTGATCGCGCGCGCGACCAGATAGGCCGCCCCGCCAACCGCCATCAGATAGGCCGATTTGTGCTTGGCAATGGACTGCGTGGCCGCTGGGCCGCGTTCCGCCTTGCCGACGCTGGCCAGCAGGCCAAGGTCGAGCATCAGATCAGAGAAGCTGTCCATCCGCGTGGCGGTGGTGGGACCAGCCGGCCCAACCACTTCTTCACGCACCGGATCGACCGGGCCGACATAGTAAATCACGCGGCCCTTGAAATCGACGGGGAGCTCCTCGCCTTTTGCCAGCATGTCCTTGATACGCTTGTGCGCGGCATCGCGGCCCGTCAACATCTTGCCGTTGAGCAGCAAGCGGTCACCCTGCTTCCAGCCCTGCACCTCTTCTGGCGTCAGCGTATCGAGATTCACGCGCTTGGCCGCAGAATCGGGCGCCCAGTGCACTTGCGGCCATTCATCCAGCTTGGGCCGTTCCAGATAGGTTGGCCCCGAACCATCCAGCGTGAAGTGCGCGTGGCGCGTGGCGGCGCAATTCGGGATCATGCCCACAGGCTTGCCCGCAGCATGGCAGGGCGCGTCCATGATCTTGACGTCGAGGATGGTGGAAAGCCCCCCCAGCCCTTGCGCACCGATGCCGAGTGCATTGACCTTGTCGAAGATTTCGATGCGCATGCGCTCAATGTCGGTCTGTGGCCCGCGCAGTTTCAACTGCGCCATGTCGATCGGCTCCATCAGCGCCTTTTTGGCCAGCAGCACGCAATGTTCCGCCGTGCCGCCAATGCCGATGCCCAACATGCCCGGCGGGCACCAGCCAGCGCCCATTTGCGGCAGCATTTCCACCACCCAATCGACAATCGAATCGCTGGGGTTCATCATCTTGAACTTGGATTTATTTTCCGATCCGCCGCCCTTGGCAGCCACATCGACCGAAACCTTGTTGCCTTTGACCATCTCTACGTGAAGCACGCAGGGCGTATTGTCTTTCGTATTGCGACGGGTGAACGCAGGGTCGGCCAGCACCGATGCGCGCAACTTGTTATCAGCGTTCAGATAGGCGCGGCGCACGCCTTCATCGACCACGTCCTGCAAGGAAAGGTCTGATTCGAGGCGGCAATTCTGCCCCCATTCGATGAACACGTTGACGATGCCGGTGTCCTGACAGATCGGGCGGTGGCCTTCGGCGCACATCCGACTGTTGGTCAAAATCTGCGCAATCGCGTCCTTGGCGGCCGGGCCCTGTTCGGCCTCATAGGCATCGCCCAGCGCGCGGATGTAATCCATCGGATGGAAATAGCTGATGTACTGAAGGGCATCAGCCACGCTTTCGATCAGATCTTCCTGCCTGATCGTCACCATTTCCGCCATCGGTCTTCGCTCCAAGTCCTAGAGAAACTGCCAACGCCCCTTACGCTTCGATAATCGACATGCAAATCCCTTGGAAAGCACAAGTCGATATTCTAAGGCGTTGGCGATGTTGATGGCCGCGCCTACACGCCGTGCCAGTTTATCGGAAGATGAGGGTTGAAATGACCGTGGTTGAAGATCGCCCGGCATCGGCTGAGATGCTGACTGCCCGCCGCGCAATGATCGATAGCCAGCTTCGCGTAACCGGCGTGAATTCGCCCGCAATTCTTGCCGCATTTGCCAAAGTGCCGCGCGAAGACTTTGTCCCCGCAGAACGCCGCGCGGTGGCCTATGCCGATCGCGCCTTGCCCTTGGGCGATGGCACAGTGCTGTCGCCCGCGCTGACGTACGGACAAATGCTCGAAGCCGCTGAACCGGCAAAGGCCGACAGCGTGCTGGTAATTTCGGGCAACGGATATTTGGCTGCACTCGCCGCACAGCTTTCCGGCAACGTTACCCGCGCCGCCAATTTAGCCGCTGCAGAGGGCGGTCCGTTCACGCTCATCCTGATTGATGGCGCTGCCGAAGTTTTGCCCGATCAGCTTTGCGCTTTTCTGGCCGATGATGGCCGCGTGGTGACCGGTCTGGTTGAGCGTAATGTGACGCGGCTCGCCTTGGCCCGCAAAGCTGCCGGACGTGTCGTCCCGACTGCCTTGGGCGAAGCTGACTTTGCGGTCCTGCCCGAATTTGCAGCTCCCAAGAGCTGGAGTTTCTAAGGCTTATGCCGCCCTTGAAGGCTCTGTGCCTTTTACTGACGACCAGCGCCGCCCTCGCGGTGTCGACACCTGCCTTGGCAGATGATCTGCGCGAGGCTCTCGTCAGTGCCTACAACACAAACCCGACTCTGCAAGGCGCGCGGGCCACGCAGCGGGCGACGGATGAAGGCGTGCCGCTGGCACGTGCGCGGGCTTTGCCCAGCCTTTCGGGGCAGGCGAACTACACACGATTTCTGCGGCAAAACCCGCTATCGTTCGTGCTGCTTGACAGCTCGAAGAGCGTCGACGTCAGCCTGGGCATTCCGGTTTACTCAGGCGGCGCTGTAAAAAATTCGATCCGTGCAGCCAAGACCCGCGTCGAAGCGGGCCAGGAAGATTTGCGGGCCACGGAATCGGGCGTGTTCGCCCAAGTTGTCGGTGCCTATATGGACGTGATCCGCGATAGCGCGATTGTCGGCCTCAGCCGCAACAACGTCGAAGTTCTCGACGTCAACTTCAAGGCGACGGGTGACCGGTACGAAATTGGCGATCTTACCCGCACCGACGTTGCCCAATCGGATTCCCGTCTGGCGCTGGCGCGTGGTGATTTGCGCAATGCCGAAGTCAACCTGATCGCCAGCCGTGAACGCTATATCCAGATCGTCGGCAAAGCGCCGGTTGATCTTGCACCGCCACCACCTTTGCCCGGCCTTCCCGCAACGCCGGACGAAGCTGTGAACTTCGCACTGGAGAACAACCCCGATCTGCTTGCCGCGCGCGAGCGCAGCAAAGCGGCGGGTTATGATGTGAAAATTGCCGATGCAGCAAAACTGCCAACGGTATCGTTAAGCTCTCAGGGAAGTTATCAGGACACGGCGGGCACGTTGGCCGGGGCCGGAGGGGGATCTTTCAAGCAGCGCGCGACGACGGCCCAGGCAGGCGTCAGCGTTTCGATCCCGCTGTTCCAGGGCGGCGCTCCGGCTGCACAAGTTCGTCAGGCGCAGGCACGCGAATCTGCCACGCTGGAACAGGAAATCGCCGTGGAACGCGAAGTCATCGCATCGGTGCGCTCGTCCTTTGCCTCGTGGAGCGCGGCGAACGAAATCATCGCAATGAACCAGACCGCCGTAGAAGCCGCCGCGCTCAGCCTTGAAGGCGTGCGCGCGGAAAATACGGTGGGCAACCGTACGATCCTGAACATTCTTGATGCCGAGCAGGAACTGCTGCGCGCGCAAGTGCAACTCGTCACGGCGCGGCGCAATGCCTATGTGGCCGGGTTCAACCTGCTGGCGGCAATGGGCCGCGCACAGGCACAGGACCTTGGGCTGGATGGCGGCGCATTGTATGATCCGCAGACCAATTATGACCGGGTGCGGCGTCGCGTGTTCGATTGGGACCGCGACCCCGATCCGGTCGCCGTATCAACACGTACCGTTGACACACCAGCGCAGAATGCGACAATCGCACCAGCACAGGTTCCGTCGAACAGAATCGGTGTCAGGGACTTTCGGGGAGCAGCTTCAATGCGCCAGGTTGGCGAACCATCCGTCGAGGAAATCCTCGAATCGATCAAGAAAGTCATCGCGCGCGATAGCCGTGCCGAAGCACTGACCCGTAGCGAAACCGTGCAAGAGCGTTCACGCGCTGAACCGGTAGAGCCAGCTCCACCGTCTCCTGTCGAAGTCCTTGAATTGACGGAAGCTGCCGGTGACACAGAAGGCCACGATGAAGATCAGGGCCTGATCGCAGATACGACCGCCGCATCCATGCGCGAATCGCTCGCCGCTTTGTCGATGCTGTCGCAGCCCGGTGTCGCCCCGCAAATCGTGCGCTCGGGCGAAACCTCGCTTGAAGGTCTGGTCCGCGAAATGCTGCGTCCGATGCTGTCCGACTGGTTGGAGGCCAACCTTCCGGCCATGGTCGAAAAGATGGTGTCAGCAGAAATCGCCCGGATCGCAGGCAAGCGCGGCTGATTTTTGCTCTAAATGACCAACCCTGCAAAAATGCTGGCTCTGGCAGAGCAGGCGCTCAAAAAGCTTGGCGGCTTTGCGATGAAGCGCCACATCCTGATCTGTGCAGGCGCAGACAAGCACAAATGCGCGCCCCGCGATGAAACCGAAGAAGCGTGGAATTTCCTTAAAAAACGCCTGTCCGAACTGGGCCTTGGCGGCAATCAAGGCATTCTGCGCAACAAGGTAGGCTGCCTGCGGGTGTGCCTGGTCGGGCCGGTCGCCGTCGTTTACCCCGACAATGTCTGGTATCATTCGTGCCATCCGCCCGTGCTGGAGCGGATCATCCAGGAACACGTGATCGGCGGTGTTCCTGTCGAGGAATTCCGCCTGAACCCTCCTACCGATGAGGCCGCGCCCGCCTGAGGCGAAAAGCGGTTTGGACGTTACGTCGCGCGATGCGTTTTGTACGCATTGGCCGCGCGGCGGATGTGGGTATTGGTAATCGCACTTGCCCACACGCCATCACGTACGGCAAAGGCGTTGACCAGATCGCGGTGATCGCGCTGGCTCTGCTCCATATCGGCACGCGAATATTGCTCTGCCGTGCGGTGAACCACCACCTGGCTGACCACAAAGCGTAGCAATTGTGCCAGCCGTTCGGACTGGGCCGCCGCCAGAATACCGGCATGGAACCGGCGGTTACCTTCGACAAAGCCCGATACGTCAGGCTCCCCCGATTGCCGGATTGCAGCATCGATGAAGTCGCAATGGGATTGCAGCGCTGCGATCTGTTCATCCGTGATCAGCCGCGCCGCGCGCTGTGCGCAATGGCTTTCCAGCATGGCGCGCAGGGTGAACATCTCCTCCTCGTCCTCATCCGACCAGACGGGCACGAAAACGCGATTGGTGTCTGAGCGCTGAAGCAGCATTTCCGCCACAAGTTCGGCAATCGCTTCGCGCACCGGTGTGCGCGAAAGCCCGCAGAACTGGGCAAATTCATCTTCGGGCACGAACTGCCCGGCGGGAAAATGGCCGGACAAGACCCCGGCCCTGATCTTGCGGTACGCTTCTTGCGAGGCCTTTGACACGTCACCCCCTGAAGCCGTGGGAAGAGCGATGCAATCACCACTCTTCCCATGCCTTTTTTCACTTTAGAACGACGCGCCCACTTCGATCCCGATCAGGCGGCGCGCGCCCGGCGTGATGAACGATCCGCCAAATTCGATCGCCGGAATAGCCTCGGCCACGAACTTGCGATCCAGCAGATTTTCCGCAAACACAGCGATGCGGAAGTTTTCTGTGGTGATGCCTGCGCGCACGTTGAGCACGCCGAAGGCATCGCGCTTGGCCACATCATAGCGGGCGTTGCCGACAACGGCGGGAAGGCCCGCACCATTATTGAGTGCCGATATCGGCAGTAGGCCGGAGAACAGCGTCGGGCGCTCCTGATCCTGCACCGAGTGGAACCACGTCGGGCCGGTAATGCGATAATCGGCGCGGAACAGCAGCTTGGTGCTGTCTGAAAGCGGCGCGGTGATTTCGCTGCCAAGGTTGATCGTCCAATCGGCGGTATAGGGCGATTTGTTGCCCACCGTGTAAGGCCGTGATGCGTTGCGCTTGATTTCGCTGTCGGTCACGTTGAACGAACC
>JADYXV010000351.1 GCA_020853995.1 Novosphingobium sp. | reverse complement strand
ATCCGCCGTCTGCTGGAGCACCTGGAAAAGAGCGACCTGATCGTTGTGCGTACCGATTACGGCGGCAGGCGTTCGGTCGGCATTCCGGCGCTGGGCCTCACCACCGCGCCGGTCGAAGCCTGAGAGTTTATTCCACCGTATAGAAGTCGATAACCACGCTATCCGGTTTGCGAATGCCGCGCGCAACAAAAACCTTGCGCCGCATCCAGCCATGTGGCCCGTCTTTCACCACAAATCGCGGCGTCGTGCGAAAGTAATAGGCAGAAGGGTCAACAGCCTCGCCTTTAGCCAGTTTCTCGATCACTTCGGGTGCAGCTGTGCGAACGCCGGGGTTGGTCACCTCGATCACCGTCCCGTCGCTGGCCTTGATGAAGTAACGCGCTTCGATGCTGGTCAGTCCACCCGGCAGGATCACTTGCCAGTCACCGCCACCCGTAAGCACGGTCCCGGTTAAGGCCGGCCCGGTCACGGTTCCACCGGTTACGGGAATGAACCGCCGCCGCCCGCCGTCCACTTCACCTTGTTCAACCACCGGGTCCAAAGTCGCGCGAACGGAAAAGGCATAGGACAACGACGGGGCAGGGGCCTCTGGTCCATCTGATGCCAGTGCAGAACCGGCGGCAAAAGCAGCTATCATCAAGGCTGCAGTCACAGACTTTTTTGCGAACACTTCCAATCCCCTTTACCCTGACACAACTTTTTGACCTGCTGCCAAGTTGCTCGGTCCTGATGGACGCGTCAATCCGATTGAACTTGGCTACTGTGCCAAATTGCGCTGCACAAACGCTTTGCAGAAATTTGCATGCCTTACTAAGGGCATGAAATACGACCCCTCCGGAATTCAGGCGATCACGCTTCGGAGCGGGCACTTGATCACCTTGTGTTGGAAGGATCCTGCGTGGCCACAGCAGAGATTACCCGTCAATCGGTTGTCCCGGACCTTGACCTTGATGGCATTGATTCCGTGCTTGGCCTGCATGTCGGTACGGTCAACACGCTGTTCGTCACACGCCTTGAAAAGTATCTTGATCCACTTCAGGTAACGCCAAAGCAGGTTGCTATCCTGTGGCTGGTCAATGCAAACCCAGGCGTGAAGCAGACCGATCTGTCCAGGTTTTTCCAGATAGAACGCCCCACCGTGCATCAATTCGTGCGTCAATTGATCAAAAACGGTTTTCTGGTCAACGAACCGTCAAAACTTGATCGGCGCGCAGGCGGTTTGTGGATCACGGACGCGGGCAAGGATGTCCTTACCCAATCACGCGCAGCGATTGCGCACCACGAAGAAATCATGATTTCGAGCCTGACTGCGCGCGAAAAGTCCGAACTGTACCGGATATTGATGAAGTTATATCTGCGGGCCCCTGCAAAAGAGTGATGCAACGGACTGAACCATTCAGGGCTGTGAAAGGCTCACCGGCCTAATTTGCTGGTTATGTTCGAAGGATACCCCTCCATGAAGCGCCTCGCGTTGATACCTCTCGTTGCTGTGGCGTTCGCAGGCGCTGCCTCGGCCGAACCCGCTGGAGACCCCGCGCGCGGCAAAACCGTGTTCGCACGGTGTGCGGCCTGCCATGATCTGAACACCGGGGCAACACGGCTTGGCCCTTCGCTAAAGGGCGTCGTCGGACGCACCTCGGGCACTATGTCTGGCTTCAATTATTCGGCTGCCATGAAAGATCGCGCTGTGGTGTGGAACGCAGCCACGCTTGATGCCTATCTGGCAGCGCCAGCAAAGTACATTCCGGGCAATCGCATGGCGTTTCCGCCTATGGCAAATTCGCAAGATCGTGCTGATTTGATTGCGTTCCTCGGCCAGTCCGCACGCTGATACCGCGGGACGACCTCGCGTCGGGCGCGTGTCGTCAGGCTCTAATTCTACCTTCCCCGTTGACTTTTGCGTGCAAATATCCATTTCTTAACCATGCTTTCGCAAAAGACGCGCTATACAATCCGGGCATTGCAGCACTTGGCCGGTACTTGGGGCCAAGGCGCTGTCCGGCTTGACGCGATTGCTGAAGCGCAAAATATTCCACGAAAATTCCTCACAGTGATACTGTCTGAAATGGCACGTGAGGGCATTGTCGTGTCGCACCGGGGCCGCGATGGCGGCTATGAACTGGCATTGCCGCCGGTTGACATCCGCTATGGTGATATCATCCGTCTTACGCGCGGCAGCCTTGCGCTTGTCCCTTGCGCAAGCCGTAACGCGCATGAAACCTGCAACAATTGTCTGCCCGAAGCAGAATGTCGGCTGCGCGGTTTGATGCTGCTTTTGCGCGATGAAACCGCCGCAATCCTTGACCGTCTATCATTGGCTGATCCGATCGCGATCGAAGCTCCGTTTGCCGACGCCTGACCGCTGGCCCGCGATAAATCGTGAAACCTGTTGTGAGGCGGTGAACTTCACTTGGCGTTCAGGAACCGGCTGGCTATAGGGTCACCATGACGTCTTCTGCATATCCGCAATCCGGCACCCGCCGCCCGCTGCGCCTCGCCATCCTTGCTGCTGCCACGATGGCCATGGGACTGACCGCTGGCTGTGCCGGTAGCAAAGGCAAAAAGGACGTCGCCTACGTCGCCCGCGACGTGGATACGCTTTATGTGGCTGCCAAAGACCGCCTTGATCGTGGTGATTCGAAGCAGGCTGCCGCGCTTTTTGACGAAGTCGAGCGCCAGCATCCTTACTCGCCATGGGCCCGCCGCGCCCAGCTGATGAGCGCCTTCAGCTATTACGTATCGCGCGATTATTCAAAGTCGGTGCAATCTGCGCAGCGCTTCTTGTCGATCCACCCCGGCAACAAAGACGCGCCTTACGCCTATTACCTGATCGCCTTGTGCTATTATGAACAGATCAGTGACGTCACCCGCGATCAGAAAATCACGCAGCAAGCGTTGACCGCGATGAATGAACTGGTTCGTCGCTATCCCAACACGGATTACGCCGCCGACGCCCGCCTGAAGATCGATCTGATCAACGATCATCTTGCGGGCAAGGAAATGGAAATCGGCCGGATGTACCAGCGCAGCGGGAAATGGCTTGCCGGTACCATGCGCTTCCGCACCGTGGCCGATAAATTCCAGACTACCAGCCATGCGCCCGAAGCGCTCTACCGCCTCGTCGAAAGCTATCTTTCGCTCGGCCTGCCGGTCGAAGCGCAAAAGGCCGCTGCGGTGCTGGGTGCAAACTATCCGGGCAGCAAGTGGTACGAACGCTCGTTCGATCTGATGAACAAGTACGCGCCGGGCACCACCGCCAGCTAGAGAGCTTT
>JADYXV010000350.1 GCA_020853995.1 Novosphingobium sp. | reverse complement strand
TACAGCAGATCGCCCTCGTCCAGCGGCGGCATGAATTCGCCACCAAGGCGCGTTATCGGCCACAAGGTAGTCAGCAAAACCAGCACCGCGATGAACAGCGTTGTCTTGGGATGTTGCAGCACCTTGTCAAGTAATGGCTGGTATATGCGGATCAGGCCGCGATTGAGCGGGTTACGGTTTTCATCGGGAATTCGTCCACGTATCCAGTAACCCATCAACACCGGAATCAGCGTCACGGACAACCCCGCTGCTGCTGCCATCGCATACGTCTTGGTCAGCGCCAGCGGGCCAAATAGCCGACCTTCCTGTGCCTCCAGCGTAAATACCGGAATGAATGAGAGCGTAATGATCAGCAGGCTGAAAAACAACGCCGGCCCGACCTCTGCTGCGGCATGGGCGATCACACGCCAGTGGGCATCCCCTTGCAGGGTTTCGCCAGGATGCTGATGCTGCCATGCTTCGATCTGCTTGTGTGCGTTCTCGATCATGACGATAGCCGCATCTACCATCGCCCCGATGGCAATGGCAATTCCACCCAGCGACATGATGTTCGCATTAACACCCTGATAACGCATCACGATGAAAGCACTCATGACGCCAAGTGGCAGTGCCACGATAGCCACCAGGGCCGAGCGCAAGTGCCACAGGAAGATAGCGCACACGAGCGCCACGACGATGAACTCTTCGAGCAGCTTGCGGCTCAGGTTCTCGATGGCGCGTGTAATGAGCTGGCTGCGGTCATAGGTGGTGACAATCTCAACCCCGGGCGGCAGGCTTTTTTTCAGCTCGGCAAGTTTTGTTTTAACGGCAGCAATCGTGGCCTGGGCGTTTTTTCCGGAGCGCAGAATCACAACACCACCCACCACCTCGCCCTCGCCATTGAGTTCAGCAATCCCGCGTCGCATTTCAGGACCAAGCTGCACCGTGGCAACATCGCCCAGCTT
Organism: Novosphingobium sp.; assembly: GCA_020853995.1. GTDB lineage: Bacteria > Pseudomonadota > Alphaproteobacteria > Sphingomonadales > Sphingomonadaceae > Novosphingobium. The sequence continues at coordinate 1,782 of JADYXV010000350.1, read as the reverse complement.
GACGGGTATGCCTGTCGCCGACACCGAGAGCGGAATATTGCGGAAGTCGTCCAGCGATTTCAGATAACCAGAAGCGCGCACCATGTATTCGGTTTCGGCCATTTCCAGCACCGAACCGCCCGTCTCCTGGTTGGCCTTCTGGATCGCTTCGATCACCCTGGCCTGGGGAATCTGATACGCCGCCAGCTTGAGCGGATCGAGCACAATCTGATATTGCTTCACCATGCCGCCGATAGTGGCGACTTCAGATACGTTAGGCAGGCTTTTCAGTTCGTACTTGAGAAACCAGTCTTGCAGGCTGCGCAGTTGGGCGAGGTCGTGCTGGCCGGTTTTGTCGATCAAGGCATATTCATAAATCCAGCCCACACCCGTTGCATCCGGTCCGAGAGACGCCTTGGCTGAGGTTGGCAAACGGCCTTGTACCTGGTTCAAATACTCGAGCACCCGCGAGCGTGCCCAATACAAATCGGTGTCATCCTCAAATAAAACATAAACGAAGGAATCGCCGAAGAAGGAATAACCGCGCACCGTCTTCGCGCCAGGCACAGACAGCATCGTGGTCGCCAACGGGTAAGTGACCTGGCTTTCAACAATCTGCGGCGCTTGCCCCGGATAACTCGTGCGGATGATGACCTGAACATCCGAGAGATCAGGCAAGGCATCGACCGGCGTGGTCTTGGTTGCCCAGATGCCCCATGCAGTTAAAAAGAGGGTGGCGAGGAGCACCAGAATGCGGTTGCTGATCGACCAGCGAATGAGGTGTTCGATCATGGTTCATCTCCCACGGCGTGGTTGCCATGATCTTCACCAGTCATGCGCGCCATCACACCCTTGAGACTGGCTTCGGAATCGATCAGGAACTGTCCTGAAATCACAATGGACTGACCTTCTTCCAGCCCTTCCAGCACCGCAACCTGGCCATTGCTTTCTTGCCCAAGCTTGACTTCAACAGGTGAAAAACGGCTACCTTTTAGTGCCACCAACACCACATCGCGCTTGCCTGTACGGATAACTGCCTCGCTTGGAATCAGCAGCGTTGCAATACTTTTGACCGCATCCAGCCGCACTTGCGCGAACATGCCAGGCTTGATGCGCCCATCGCGATTAGGCAATTCGATACGCACGCGCAGGGTGCGGCTTTCGCTATCGGCTTCTGGCAGCAGGGCAGCAACTTTGCCCGTGAATTTTTCACCCGGATAAGCGGCCAGGCTGGCGCTAACACGCCTGCCAACAGCGACCTGACCGGCTTGTGCCTCGGGAACCGCCGCTTCAATCCACACGGGATCAAGGCCATTGATCTGCGCCAGCGTCGCGCCCGGTGCAACCGCCATGCCGGTACGCGCCTCCATTGTCTGGATCAATCCGCCAATAGGTGCCGTGATAGTCACAATGACATGCGCTTTGCCGGATTTTTCCACCTGGGCGATCAGGTCGGGTGACATGCCCAGTGATCGCAAACGCTCGCGCACCGATTGGATCAGGCCTTGATCGCCCGTCTTTAATACCGCAAGGAACTCGTTTTGCGCGCCCGTCCATTCAGGCACCAGCAGATCGGCCAGCGGCGCACCCCGTGCAATAACATCGCCCGGTGTCCGCGCATAAACCCGCTCGACAAAACCAGCCGTGCGTGCCTGCACAATCGCTACCTGCCGGTTGTTGAGCTGCACATTCGCTGCAACATCCAGCGGGCTGTCCAATGTGCCATGTGTGACCGGCGTCGTGCGAACGCCGAGGTTTTGCACAATACGCGGATCAATCTTGACGCCCGCCGCATCGCCATCG
>JADYXV010000349.1 GCA_020853995.1 Novosphingobium sp. | reverse complement strand
CTATCGAGTTCACCGATCTGCTCGGCATGGTCAGCGTGCCCAACCAGAAGCTGAAAGTGGCCTCGATCAATCCGGGAATCGAGGTGACCGACGGGTTGATCGATGTGTCGCTCCTGCCCGATCAGGTGCTGCGTTTGCATGAGGCGAACTGGCCGTTCCTTGGCGGCAAGCTAAAGTTGGAGCCGACCGATTTGCGCATGGGTCTGGCCGAGGCACGGCGTTATACTCTGACGGTTGTCGGGATCGATGCGGCCAAGTTCCTTGAGAAGATGGAGCTTGGCAATCTGGCGGCGACGGGCACTTTTGACGGGCAGTTTCCGCTGGTGTTTGATGCCGATGGCGGGCGGATTGAAGAAGGCTCACTGCTATCGCGCGCGCCGGGGGGCAATGTCTCGTACATTGGCGCGCTGACCTATGAGAACATGGGGGCGATGGCGAACTTTGCGTTCGATGCGCTGAAATCGCTTGATTACAGGACGATGACCATTGCGATGCGCGGTGATCTTGAAGGCGAGATCATGACCAACGTGAAGTTTGACGGGGTGAAGCAAGGGCTAGGCACCAGACGCAACTTCATCACCAAGCAAATCGCCAATTTGCCGATCCAGTTCAACATCAATATCCGCGCACCGTTCTATCAATTGATGACGTCGATGAAGGCGATTTACGATCCGGCCGCTATCAAGGATCCGCGCATTCTCGGACTGGTCGATGCGCAAGGACGGGTGGTCCGGAGGTTCTCCAACGGGGTGCGATCCGCGGGTACTCCGGTGATTGTATTGCCCGTCTCACAACAGAATATTCAGCCTGCAGAAAGCGTAATCCTGCCATGACGTCTGTGCGATTGACCCGATCCGCGATCCCTGCAACGATAATTTGCATGAGGGAAAACAGATCACAATTGTGGCGGCGCGGCCTGTTGGCGCTGCCGTTGGTAGCCGGTTTGGCAACGGGGGGATGCATTTCGGTAAAGGCACCGGACAAACCCATCGTTATCGAACTGAATATCAACATCAAACAGGAGGTCGTGTACCGGCTTGCGGCAGATGCCGAGAACACGATCGACAATAATCCGGACATCTTCTGATGGCCGGTGGCTATTTTGGGGTAACGCAGATGGCGAAGTTTTCTTTTCGCAAGAGCATGTTGGCAGTGGCCGCTTCAGGACTGGTGTTCGGCACGCTGATGCCGGTTGTCGCCCATGCACAGGCCCGTGATCCGGCCTATGCGGCAGCGCGCGCTGCGGGCCAGGTGGGTGAAAAGATGGACGGCTATCTGGGCTATGTCACGCCACCTGCTGCGCCCTTGCGTGCAGTGGTGGAAGACATCAATATCAAGCGCAAAGCTGTTTATGCCACCAAAGCACAGGCCAATAACGCTACGGTTGAAGAATATGCGCTGACGTCGGGATGCCTGTTGATCAGCCAGACCAGGCCGGGGGAGAAATATCAGGCGCCCGATGGATCTTGGCAGACGCGTGGCGATGGCCCCCCCATGCGCGATTCGCGCTGCCCCTGAGGTTAATTCTGCATACGAATCGCCGACGTAATTCCGCCCTTTTCCGCGCAAGCGGGAAAGGGCGATTGCTTTTGCGGTGAAAGCGTGGGCGAAGGCCGCCCCTAGCGGTTGACTCGTAGTTACCCCCCGCCTAAGGGGACGGCGCCCTCGGCGGTGAACCGTCGTTTATGCTGCACTTTTGGTCGGGCAACTGACGGGAGACATGGCATGAATGATGACCCGTCCGAGATCGCACCTATCGGTGAGGATGCGCGGATCGACGCGCTCGACAAGCGGTTAAAAGCGCTTCGAGAGCTTGAAGAGGAACGCAACCGGCCAAAGGCAGGCGGGGAAACCGATGCGAATTATCGCCTCGGCAACCGCGTGCTGGCGGAATTGATCGGCGGTCTTGCAGGCGGCGCGTTTATCGGCTGGGTCATTGACCAGTTCGCCGGAACAAGCCCTTGGGGGTTATTGGTGATGTTGTTCATGGGGATCGTCGTGGCGTTCCGGAACATCATCCGAATTTCGAGCCGGCGCCCCGAATAAGGGCGCTGTTGTTGTATTCGAGTGATACGGGGTTTTGCGCGTGGCCGAAGGCAAGGTCGATCCGGTACACCAGTTCACGATTGAGTCCCTGTTCGGGACTGATCAGTGGGCGATCGGTGGCTACAATATCGCGTTCACCAATTCCGCATTGTGGATGGCGATCACCACTGTGGTGCTGATCGTGTTCGTTGCAGGTGGTGCGAAGCGCGAACTGGTTCCGGGCCGCTGGCAAATGGCGGTCGAAGGGTTGACGGGCTTTGTCGACAACCTGCTGATGGCAAACATCGGCAAGGCTGGCCGCAAGTATCTGCCTTATGTGTTCTCGCTGTTCGCATTCATCCTGTTTGCCAACATGCTTGGCCTGATGCCGTTGGCGCTGTTCGGGGTCCACCCGTTCACATCAACCAGCCACTTCACGGTGACTGGCGTGCTGGCGATCATGAGCTTCGCGATCGTTTTGATTGTGGGCTTTGCCAAGCATGGCCTGCACTTCTTCTCGCTGTTCGTTCCGCACGGTACGCCAGTTCTGATGATCCCGATCATTTTCCCGATCGAGCTGATCTCGTTCATGGTGCGTCCGTTCAGCCTTGGCCTTCGTCTCTTTGTTGCGATGATGGCCGGTCACGTTCTGCTCGAAGTGCTTTCGGGCTTTGTCATCTCTGGGACTAACGCCGGAGTGGGCATCTTCTTCCTCGCCGCACTGCCAAGCTTCTTGTTGATGATTGGCATCTGCGCGTTGGAGCTCTTGGTCGCAGGCATTCAGGCTTATGTCTTTGCCCTGCTGACATGCGTCTATTTGAACGACGCCGAGAACCTTCACTAATATACCTGCAACCCACCAAAATTTGGGGCACTTGTCCCATTCGGATTTGAGAAAAGGGAGTTTTTGACATGGACGCAGAAAGCGCAAAGCTGCTCGGAGCCGGTCTCGCCGCTGTTGGCGCCGGTCTTGCCTCGCTCGGCGTTGGCAACGTGTTTGCCAAGTTCCTCGAAGGCGCGCTGCGCAATCCAGGCGCTGCTGATGGCCAGCAGGGTCGTCTGTTCATCGGCTTTGCTGCTGCTGAACTTCTCGGCCTGCTGTCGTTCGTCGTCGCGATGATCCTGATCTTCGTCGCCTGATCGGCTGCGAAGTTCACTGATTGTTGAAATGCTGGCCGGGGTTCGCCCCGGCCGCCTGACGCCCGGACACCCGCGATGCCTCAGATTGAACAGCTTGCCACCACTTATGCCAGCCAGATTTTCTGGCTGCTGGTGTTCTTCGGCATTATCTTTTTCGTGATCGGCCGGGGCATGGTGCCCAAGGTCATGGCCACGATGGATGGCCGCGACAAGCAAATCGCCGATGACCTTGCCGCTGCGGAAGCGGCGCGGGCCACCGCCGACGCCGAGGAAGAATCCTGGCGTGTCCAGGCGAACAAGCAACGGGCAGAGGCGCAAGCCTTGATCGTTGCCGCCAAGGCAGATGCTGCCAAGGCCACTGAAGCAACGCTCGCCGTTGCATCAGCCCGTATTGATGAAACATTGACCGCTGCCGAGGCACGGATTGCTGCTGCCCGCGCTGCCGCGCTGGGTGAAGTGGAAGGCGTTGCTGCTGAAGCTGCGCAGGACATCGCAAGCCGCATCGCCGGCCTGTCAATCCCTGCCGATGAGGCACAGGCTGCCGTGAAGGGAGTTCTCGCTCATGGCTAATCACGCTGAAACGATGGCAGTAGTTGAACACGCTGCTGGCGGGGTTGAGCATCATGTAGAGCCTTCTGCACTGGGCCTTGGCCCTGGCGCTTGGGCGGCTCTTGCCATGGTCGTATTCCTTGGCATTCTTGTCTGGAAGAAGGTCCCTGGCGCGATTGTCGGGGGCCTCGACAAGCAGATTGAAGCAATCCGCAAGCAACTTGACGAAGCCAAGGTACTCCGTGCCGAAGCGGAAAAGCTGCGCGCGGAATATGCTGCCAAGATCGCCAACGCCGAAAAGGACGCGGCGTCGATGGTTGAGCATGCCAAGACTGAAGCCGCGGCCATCGTGTCAAAAGCTGAAGCCGATGCCACCGCGATGATCGCGCGCCGCGAAAAGATGGCCGCCGACAAGATCGGTGCCGCCGAACGCGCCGCTGTTGACGAACTGCGAGCAAAGGCTGCTGAAGCGGCAACCGCTGCTGCACGCAACCTGATCGCCAAGAACCACTCTGCCGGAGCCGACAAGGCGCTGGTAGACGGCGCGATCGCCGGTTTGGTGAACTGATCGCCCTAAACGCGGTTCAGTGTTAACAGATCACACAGCCCCTTCCGGTTCGTCCGGGAGGGGCTTTTGGTTTGCTTTCAAGTCTTGTTGGCATCGGTTTTCAGGCCCGCGTTGATCCCCGGATCACCAGTTTTACCGGCACACGACGTCCCGAGCCTTCGGTGCCGTTGATCTTGGCCAGCAATTGTTCGACCATGAGCGATCCGGCCATCTGGAAGTCCGGTTCGATCGAGGTGAGCGGCGGGGATGACCATGCACCAGCGCGGATGCCGTCGAAGCCTATGATGCCGACTTCTTCCGGGATTTTAACGCCGCGCTGGGTGAGTTCCTTGAGCGCGCCCAGGGCCATTTCATCGCAGACGGCGAAGATGGCGTCGAACGCTTCTCCTGATTCACATAGGGCAGCAGCGGCGCGACGGCCCTGTTCCTCACGCGGCAGGCCGGATTCGACCTGGATCAGGCGTGGGGTTTGTCCAGCGCTGCGCATGGCTTCGGCATAGCCTTCGTAGCGCTCCTGGAACTGGCGCTGGGGGGATGTTGCCGAACCTATGCAAACGAGGTTGTTGTAGCCGCGTACAAGCATATGGCGGGTGGCGAGGGTGGCACCCGAAAGGTTATCACTGCGGACCCAAGGCATGTCATTATCGGGCGAGCCCCAGCATGTCCAATGGGTGCCTTGTGGCATATCGCGGAAATAGTCCCACGCGGCGGTGTTGGTGGTGGTGCCGATCACGATCATGCCATCGGCCTTTCGGCGGTCCTGAAAGTGGCCCCAGAAGTTTTCTGGCGCATCCTGAAAGGCAACCAGCGTTTCATATCCGCGCGCTGAGGCGGCGGCGCAAGTGCTGCCGAGCAGCGAGAAGTAGAACGGGTTGATGTCTTTGCGGTCTTGCGCTTCGCGGCAGATCATTACGACGGCGATTGTGCCAGTGCGACCACGGCGCAGGCGGGCGGCATTTTCATCGACCTGATAGTTCAGGCGGCGCGCGGCTTCGATGACGCGTTGGCGGGTGGGTTCGCTGATGGAGGTATCGCCCGCCAGCGCGCGGCTGACTGTTGACTGGCTGACGCCTGCCGCTTCGGCCACGTCAAACGACGTTACCCGGATGATTTTCCTGTCCGTCGCCATGCAATTTTCCCCAAGTCAGCGCCGCTTTAGCAGGATTGGCGTCAGCGGAAAGTGTCCTTGGCGAGGCGCAGGGCAGCAAATGTCTCGACAGGGGATGAACCGCCCCAACGCGTGGCCATATCGGGGGTATCGGCGCGCAGGAACGGGTTCGCGGCGAGTTCTGCTCCGAGCGTGGTCGGGACGGTCCAATGGCCCTGCGCCCGTGCTGTATCAACACCTTCGACATAGGCGTGGAGTGCAGCGTTATCGGGATCAGCAAAGATGGCGAAGCGGGCGTTGGATTGGGTATATTCGTGCGCGCTGTAGAGCGTGGTTTCAGGCGGGAGTGCCTTCAGGCGTTCGAGGCTGGCCCAGAACTGGTCGGGCGTGCCTTCGAACATGCGTCCGCAGCCCAAGGGGAACAGCGCATCGCCCACGAAGGCGGTGGCGGCCTGGGGCAGGTGATATGCGCAGTGGCCGAGCGTGTGGCCGCCCACATCTATCACATCGGCGGTAAAGCTGCCGAGGGTGACAGTGTCGCCCTGCGAGACAGTGCGATCAACCGCAGCGATTTTGGGCGCATCGGTGGTAGGGGCTATTACTTTGCAACCTGTGGCGGCTTTGATGGCTTCGTTGCCGCCGGCATGATCAGGATGCCAGTGGGTGTTCCAGATTTGCGTGATGGTCCAGCCCTTGGACTTGGCTTCGCGCAGGTAGGCATCGGCATCGGGGGTGTCGATACATGCAGTTTCGCCACTGGCAGGGTCGTGAATGAGGAAGCCGTAATTGTCAGACAGGCAGGGGAACTGGTGGATTTGAAGCGTCATGCGCCGCTTCTAGCGTGCATGACACCACAAAGCAAAAGCCCGCCCGGATTTCTCCGGACGGGCCTTTGTGTTCGTTGCCGTGAAGGCGCGGAAGCTTATTGCTTGGCCTTGAGGGCCGCGCCGAGGATGTCGCCCAGCGATGCGCCTGCATCGGACGAGCCGTACTGTTCCACAGCTTCCTTTTCTTCGTGAAGCTGGCGTGCCTTCACCGAGAAGTTCGGCTTCTTCGAGCGGTCGAAGCCGGTGATCATGGCATCGAGCTTCTGGCCAACCTGGAAGCGGTCAGGACGCTGTTCGTCACGATCGCGGCCCAGATCCGAGCGCTTGATGAAGCCGGTTGCACCGTCTTCGCCGGCCTGAACTTCGAGGCCGCCATCGCGGACTTCGAGGACGGTTACGGTGATGACTTCGCCGCGGCGCAGGGCACCGGCAGCAGCAGGTGACGCGCCACCGGCAGCAGGAGCGCCCTTTTCGAGCTGCTTCATGCCAAGGCTGATGCGTTCCTTTTCGACGTCAACGTCGAGAACCACGGCCGAGACTTCTTCACCCTTGCGGTGCAGAGCCAATGCGTCTTCGCCCGAGATGCCCCAAGCGATGTCCGACATGTGAACCATGCCGTCGACGTCGCCATCAAGGCCGATGAACAGGCCGAATTCGGTTGCGTTCTTGACTTCGCCGGTGACGGTCGAGCCGACCGGGTGCTTGTCTGCGAAAGCTTCCCACGGGTTCTGCTGGGCCTGTTTGAGGCCGAGGCTGATGCGGCGCTTGTCGCTGTCGACTTCGAGAACCAGAACGTCGACTTCCTGGCTGGTCGAAACGATCTTGCCGGGGTGGACGTTCTTCTTGGTCCACGACATTTCCGAAACGTGGACGAGGCCTTCGATGCCAGCTTCCAGTTCGACGAATGCACCGTATTCGGTGATGTTGGTGACGACGCCCGAAAGCTTTGCGCCAACAGGATACTTGGCTGCAACGCCATCCCATGGATCCGATTCCAGCTGCTTCATGCCGAGGCTGATGCGCTGTGTATCCTGATTGATGCGGATGATCTGCACCTTGACGGTATCGCCGATGGCAATGACTTCGCTCGGGTGGTTGACGCGCTTGTAGCTCATGTCGGTGACGTGGAGAAGGCCGTCGATGCCGCCAAGATCAACGAACGCACCGTAATCGGTGATGTTCTTGACCACGCCGTCGATGATCTGCGCTTCCTTGAGGTTCATGATCAGGCCCGAACGCTGTTCGGCACGGGTTTCTTCCAGCACGGCGCGGCGCGACACGACGATGTTGCCACGGCGGCGATCCATCTTGAGGATCTGGAAGGGCTGCGGCACGTCCATCAGCGGGGCGACGTCGCGCACGGGGCGGATGTCGACCTGCGAGCCGGGCAGGAAGGCCACGGCGCCATCGAGGTCGACGGTGAAGCCGCCCTTGACGCGGCCGAAGATTACGCCTTCGACGCGCTTGCCTTCGCCGAATTCGTTTTCGAGCTTGTCCCAGGCGGCTTCGCGGCGGGCGCGGTCGCGGCTGAGCATCGCTTCGCCTTCGGCGTTCTCGACGCGGTCGACATAGACTTCGACTTCATCGCCGACCGAAAGGCCATGCGGCTGGCCGGCCACGGCGAATTCGCGCAGCGGCACGCGGCCTTCGCTCTTGAGGCCGACGTCGATCACGGCCTTGTCGTTTTCGATTGCGGTGACGGTGCCCTTGACAACGCGGCCTTCAAAGCCGCCGGTGGCGGCGCCACCCAGGGTTTCGTCAAGAAGCGCGGCGAAATCGTCGCGCGAGGGGTTTGCCAAAGTGGCCATCAGTGCGTCCTGTCTTCGATGTTTCCGGCCAGGCGGTTTGTCCGCCGGTCTTTTCTCCGCTGCCGCACCATGCGGCAAAGCGGGCCAAAAGAAGCCGAAGTGCCCACCGGGCCGAATGCCATGGTGGGCGTGCGCCGGGCCAAGGCCCGCCGAACCGGGCGCGCTTAGGGGAAGGGGGGGCGAAAGGCAAGCAAATCCGCCCGTCCGCTGGCCTCAGGCAGGCGTCAGCCGCGCTTCGACCAGCGCGATGGCGGCGGCGATGGCCTGCTGGGGGCCAAGCTCGGACGTATCGAGCAGCAGCGCATCGGCGGCGGCGATCAGCGGTGCGTCCTTGCGCGTGCTGTCGCGCAAGTCGCGCGCGGCAAGGTCGGCGGCGATGTCGTCCAGGCTGGCCGTGCCGCCTTGCGCCTGCATTTCGCGGAAGCGCCGCGTTGCACGCGCCGCGACGCTGGCGGTGACGAACAGCTTGGCGGTGGCTTCGGGCGCGATCACCGTGCCGATGTCGCGCCCATCCAGGATCGCACCGCCGGGCTGCGTGGCAAAGGCGCGCTGGCGTTCGAACAACGCGCGGCGCACCGCCGGGTGGATCGAGACGCGGCTGGCCAGGCCGCCGCTGGTTTCGGAGCGCAGTTCGGGATCGGCGAGCAGCGCGTCATCGAAGGCGCAGCCGGCCAGCGCATCGGCTTCGCGGTCGGGATCCCCGCCGTTGAGCGCGGTCTGCCGGCCAACGGCGCGGTAGAGCAGTCCGGTATCGAGGTGCGGCAGGCCGAAATGCGCGGCCAGCGCCTTGGCGATCGTGCCCTTGCCCGACGCGGTCGGGCCATCGACGGCGATAATCATTGCGAAAGGCCGTCGAGCAGCGCCTCGAACTGGGGGAAGCTGGTGGCGATGGGGCGGGTGTCGTCCACGTCCACGCCGTCGCGGCTGGCAAGGCCGGCTACGGCCATGCTCATGGCGATGCGGTGATCGAGATGCGTGGCGATGCGCTGGTTGTTGCCGCCGCGCAGCGGATCGCCGCCGGTGCCGTCGATGACAAGGCCGTCCGCGCGCTCCTCCACGCGTGCGCCGGCAGCGGTCAGCGCGGCGGCCATGACTGCGAGGCGATCCGATTCCTTGACGCGCAGTTCGTCCAGCCCGCTGGTGACGGTGCGGCCCTGTGCCAGCGCGGCGGCGACGAACAGGATCGGGAATTCGTCGATCATGCTGGGCGCGATCGCCGGATCGACCTCGATGCCGGTCAGCGTGGAATGGCGCACGCGCAGATCGGCCACCGGCTCGCCGCCCACCTCGCGCGGGTTCACTTCCTCGATGGAGCCGCCCATCTGGCGCAGCACGTCGAACAGCCCGGCGCGCGTGGGGTTGAGGCCGACGTTCTCGACCACCAGGTCCGATCCGGGCACCAGCAGCGCGGCGGTGACGAAGAACGCGGCCGATGAGGGATCGCCTGGCACCGCGATGGTCTGCGGGCGGAACTGGGCCTCGCCGCGCAGCGTGATGATGCGCGTGCCGTCCGGCTCCACCTCCACGCTCAGGTCCGCGCCGAAGCCGCGCAGCATGCGTTCGGAATGGTCGCGCGTCGGGATCGGCTCGATCACCGTGGTCGTGCCCGGCGTGTTGAGCCCGGCCAGCAGCACCGCGCTTTTGACCTGCGCCGAAGCCACGGGCAGGCGATAGGTGATCGGCACCGCCGGCGCCGCGCCGCGCATCATCAGCGGCAGGCGGCCGCCGGGCGACGCGGTAAACTCTGCACCCATCAGCGACAGCGGGTCGATGACCCGGCCCATCGGGCGCTTCGACAGGCTGGCGTCGCCAACAAAGCAGGCGGTGATCGGGTGCGCGGCGACAAGGCCCATCAGCAGCCGCGTGGACGTGCCGCTGTTCCCCATGTCCAGCGCCTGCGTCGGTTGCAGCAGCGCGCCCACGCCCACGCCATGGATGCGCCATTCTGCTTCGCCATCGCCGGCGGGGGCAATACGCTCTATATCCGCGCCCATCGCGCGCATCGCGGCGGCGGTGGCCAGCACGTCCTCGCCCTCCAGCAGTCCGGTGACGCGGCTCTCGCCCACGGCCAGCGCGGAAAGCATCAGCGAGCGGTGGCTGATCGACTTGTCGCCCGGCACGCGAATCCGGCCCCTGAGCGGGCCGCCGGCGGCAAAGCGACGGGCGCGCATCTGGTTGGGGTCTGCGGCGTTCGGGGCGGGGGTCACGGCGGGAAACCTTCATTTTGGGGCTTTGGAAGCGCGCGGCTTTTGACAGCGCAGACCTGCTATGGCAAGGCGCGCGCCCTGAAGGGCCACGGGCGCTTGATTTGGGCGTCGTTCGTCCCCATCACCGCCATGGTTTCCAGGCCCGCCGCTCCGGCCGGGCCAACACGAGGATTTTTGATGGTCAAGCCAGAATGGGGCGCCAAGCACGGTTGCCCGAAATGCGGCACTCGCTTCTATGATCTGGGCAAGGACAATCCCGTCCGGTGCATCGAGTGCGGCGCCGAATGGCAGCCCGAACCGGTGCTGAAGTCGAAGCAGCCGATTCCCTATGAGGAACTGCGCAAGGAGAAGGTCGAGGAAGTCGCTGACGTCGATCTGGCGGAGGAAGATCTCGACATCGACGAGGACGGCGATTCGCCCGACAACGACGTCGATCTGGGCGGCGATGACGACCTTGGCGTGGGTGTCGGCGACACCGACGGCGAGGAGCACTAAGCCTCGGGCGGGGCGCGTCTTCCTGCCGTTCCGGCCTTCCCGAACGGCACGACGTTCCCCGTAAAAAGAATGCGAATTATCCCCTTGCCAAGCTCGGAGCACCCCACTAGAGGGGCGGCCTCCCGAGCAAGCCTCGGGGGAACGACAGCCTCCCCGGGGTGTCGTTCGATGAATGGAACGGGGCCTTAGCTCAGCTGGGAGAGCGCCTGCATGGCATGCAGGAGGTCAGCGGTT
>JADYXV010000348.1 GCA_020853995.1 Novosphingobium sp. | reverse complement strand
GTTGCTGCGCATGTGAGCAACAATTCTGTTGCCGTTTCCGATTTACCGAACCTTATTTCCAATATTCATGGTGCCCTCTCGGCACTTGGCGGGCCCGCGGTTCCAGCAGAAACCAAGCTGGAGCCTGCTGTCTCGGTCCGCTCTTCAATCAAGCCGGACTACATTGTCTGCCTGGAAGACGGCAAGAAGCTGAAGATGCTGAAACGCCACTTGATGACGCATTATGGTCTCACACCGGATGACTATCGTGCCAAATGGGGTCTGCCCAAGGATTACCCGATGGTTGCGCCCAACTATGCCGAACAGCGCCGCACGCTTGCGGTGAAGATTGGCCTTGGCCGCAAACCGGGCACGCGCATCAAGAAGAAATAAGCTTCTTTCCGCGACACGAATTGGGGGCTAGAAGGCTGGAGATGATCCCGCTTTCTGGCCCCGAGTTTTATTGATGCACCGTCATATCGATGTTGAAGCGCTGTGCCATGAAAAGGGACTGCGCATTACGGACCAAAGGCGCGTGATCGCCAAGGTTCTTTCCGAAGCTGCGGACCATCCCGACGTTGAGGCCGTGCATGAACGCGCCTCCGCAATCGACCCCGGCATTTCGATCGCAACGGTGTACCGCACCGTGCGGCTTTTTGAAGAAGCGGGCATCCTCGAACGTCATGATTTCGGCGACGGACGTTCGCGCTATGAGGCAGCTGCCGAAGCACATCATGACCACCTGATCGATGTTGAAACCGGACGCGTGATCGAATTTGTCGATCCTGAGCTGGAGGCGCTGCAGAAGGTCATTGCCGAACGTCTTGGCTTCCGCCTCGTTGATCACCGCATGGAACTCTATGGCGTCGCGCTCGATCGCAAGAGCTGACGCCGCCCAATTGCGGGCCTGGGCGCGGATCGCGGCGATCGTTGCCGCCCTCGCCGTCCTCATTATCCCTCATATTGTGTGGCGCGTTTTTGACCGCAAGTCCCCGATTGCCGGGCTGTTCCTGTTTCTTGCGGCAAAGATTGCCGGAGCCGACGTCCACGTTCAGGGAAAGCCCATTCGTCAAGGCGTCCTCTATATCGCCAATCATGTCAGCTGGCTCGACATCCTCGCGCTCGCCGGTGCCTCGCGATGTGCTTTCGTTGCGAAGGCAGACATGAAGCCCTGGCCGTTGATTGGCTGGCTGACGACGCGCAACAACACTGTCTACGTTGAACGTGAGAGCCGCCAGACAGCACACCATCAGGCGACCGCCCTTCAGACCGCATTGCTCACCGGCCAGCCGGTCACGCTTTTCCCGGAAGGGACCACCGGTGATGGCAGGCAGTTGTTAGCTTTTCGGACGTCACTGATTGCGGCCGTCACCCCCGCGCCGGAGCAAATATCCATCCAACCGGTTGCCATCGATTATGCCGCCAATGCAGCAGACATTGCCTGGGTTGGGGATGAGGCCTTTGGCGCCAATGCGCTGCGCATTCTTGGACGACGCGGGCGATTTCCGGTGACCCTCCATTTCCTTGAGCCGCTGGCTCATGCCGATTTTTCGGATCGCAAGGCAATCGCCGCGCACAGCCGCGCCGAGATTGCGGCAGCACTGGGCGTCAGCTAGGGCCGCCGCATGACTCGCCCCACCCCCAAAACCTTTCACGTCAAATCCTTCGGCTGCCAGATGAACGTCTATGACGGCGAGCGCATGACCGAAATGCTCGGCGCAGAAGGCATGGTGGCCAGCGCCGAGGCCGAAGCCGACCTCGTTGTGTTCAACACCTGCCATATCCGTGAACGCGCGGCAGAGCGGGTCTATTCCGATATTGGGCGACAGCGCCGGGAGGATGGCACCCGCCCTATGATCGCGATGGCGGGATGCGTGGCGCAGGCCGAAGGCGCAGAGGTCACGCGGCGGACCAAGGATGTAGACATCGTCGTCGGGCCGCAGGCCTATCACGCGCTGCCGCAGATGATCGAACGCGTCACCCGCGGCGAAGTCGTCCACGATCTGGACCTGCCGGGCCTCGAAAAGTTCGGCAAGCTACCCGTCCGCAAGCGCACGGGCGCGTCCGCCTTCCTGACCGTGCAGGAAGGGTGCGACAAGTTCTGCACCTATTGCGTTGTACCTTACACGCGCGGCGGCGAAATCAGCCGCGGCTTTGCCGCCATCACCGATGAAGCCAAGGCGCTGGTCGACGGCGGCGCGCGGGAAATCACCTTGCTCGGCCAGAATGTGAACGCTTGGGCAGAAAACGGACAGGGCCTCGATGCCCTGATCCACGCGCTGGCCGACATCAACGGTCTGGAGCGTATCCGTTACATGACCAGCCACCCCAATGACATGACTGACGGTCTGATCCGCGCGCATGCCGAAGTCGATAAGCTGATGCCGTTCCTGCACCTGCCCGTGCAGTCGGGGAGCGACCGCATCCTGAAGGCGATGAACCGCAAGCATACGGCGGCGTCCTACCTCTCCATCATCGAACGTGCCCGTGCCGCACGTGCCGACATTGCCATCTCCGGCGACTTCATAGTCGGCTTCCCCGGCGAGACCGAGGCCGAGTTTAAAGAGACGCTCGATATCATCCGCGCGACCAATTACGCGTTGGCCTTCAGCTTCAAATATTCGGCGCGCCCCGGCACGCCGGCCGCCACGATGGACGGGCACATCGCGCCTGAGATCATGGATGATCGGCTTCAGCGATTGCAGGCGCTGCTCAATGAACAGCAACTCGCGTTCAACGAAGCGAGCGTCGGCAGACGGGTCAAAGTGTTGCTGGAACGCAACGGAAAATTGCCGGGCCAGAAAATCGGCAAAACACCTTGGCTTCAATCGGTTCATGTCATG
>JADYXV010000347.1 GCA_020853995.1 Novosphingobium sp. | reverse complement strand
GCCAAATTGCAGCCGTTGCTGACGATCTCGGTGGAAAATTCGGCGTCATTGGGAAAATGTTTTCCCAAGGCGCTAAGACAGGAGGCGCATTTGGTTCGCTAACCGGCAGTTCTACAGGCGGAGCAATCGTCGGCGGGCTGGGTCAAGTTCTGGGCGAGAAGGTTCTCACGAAAGGGCTGGAGAGCGTCATGAAGGGCCTTGGCAAATTCGCCGGGCCGCTCGGCGCGATTGCGGGCGGGCTTCTGGGCGGCATCATCGGCGGGATGCTCAAGAAAACCCCCAAGGCCAGCGCCACGGACAGCATCATAGCTGGCGAGGCGATGGAAACAGCCATCACCGGCAACAAGTCCAGCCTCAAGAAGATCGCGGGCGGCATGGCGGATAGCGTCATTGCGGGCCTTGCGGGTGTGGCCGAAACGCTTGGGGCCGATCTTGCCGGCAATGCAAAAGTCAGCATCGGGATGCGCAAGAAGTAGTATCGCGTTGACGAGACCGGCATGGGGCGCACCAAAAAGGGTGCTGGCGTGCAGGACTTTGGTGAAGACCAGGCATCGGCCATCGCCTACGCAATTCAGGTTGCCATCAAGCAAGGCGTCCTCGACGGGCTGTCTGACAGCATGAAGCGCCTGATTATGGCGGACGGTGATTTTCAGGCGCAGTTGCAGAAGGCGCTTTCGTTCAAGGGTGTGTTCGACGAACTGGCGCAAAAGGACGATCCGGCGAAGTGGGCGCAGGACGCAATCACCAAGTGGCACGATGGCAGGGCGACGATTTTTGCCGAAGCCGGTGCAACGGCTGCTGAATTGGCTGAACTGGAACGCCTGACCGGATTGAAGCGCGTCGATGCTGCCAATGAAGCGGCGAAAGCGGCGTCAGAAAAGACCCGTGCGGGCCGTGAACTGGAAATCCAGATAATGGAACTCACAGGGCGGGCGTCGCAGGCGCTTGCCGCCACGCGCGCCATGGAACTTGAGCAAATGGACGCATCCCTGCGCCCCCTGCAAGAGCGCGTCAACGCGCTTAAGGATCAAGCCGCCGCAACCGAGGCCGCCGCAACCCTTGAAGCTGGGCGTATTGAATTGCTTAAGGAACTGTGGGCCGAACAGGGGCGCGAAAGCGTCCTGCGGCTTCACCAGTTGCAGGCGATGGACGAAAGCCACCGCGCCATTCAGTTGGAAATCTGGGCACTGCAAGACCAGAAGAAGGCGGCCGAGGAACTGGCTGCCGCGCAACAGAAGATCGCGGACGAAGCGCGTGGCCTGCAAGATCGTATCGACCAGTTGACCGGCAACACGGTAGCCATCCGTGAACGCGAACTTGCGGCTGTTGACGCCAGCAACCGCGCGCTTGTCCAGCGCATCCATGCCCTTGAAGATGAGGCTGCCGCAGCCGCCAAGGCCAAGGCTATTGCGGACGAGGCGGACGGGCTGCAATCGCGCTGGCTGCAACTGATCGGCGACACCGCCGCATTGCGCGAACGTGAATTGTCGGCGCTCGACCCGACGAACCGCGCGTTGATGTCCCGCATCTTTGCCGAGGAAGATCGGCAGGCGGCCGAGGAAAAGGCGCGCGCAGCGGCCGAGGAATACACCAATTCGTTGCGCGAAACGGTTTCCGGCCTTTCGGATATGGCCCAGCGCATCCGCGACATTGCGCAGGAAATTCGCGAATACAAGGCCAGCCTGACCGAGGAAAGCGCGGTTGCCGGCAACGGATACGCGCGTACCCTTGCGCAGTTCCAGAGCACTTCGCGCATGGCGGCGTTGGGCAACGAAAATTCCCTCTCGTCGTTCATCGGGGATGCGCAGGCGTTCCTTGCATCGGCCAAGGAAAATGCCCGTAGCAGTCTGGACTATCGCCGTGCCATTGGCATGGTGTCGTCCGGCGCTGATAGCGCTATCGGTGGCGCGAACGCCCTTGCTGCCAGTGCCGATGCGCAGGCTGCCGCGTTGAACGCCACGATTGCCCAGACCGAAGTCATCACGTCTTTGGGCGGCTCGACGGTCGATCTTCTGGCCGCCACAAACGCTGCGCTGACCGATGTCGTCACCCCCGCCATAGAGGATACGATCGGCGGCGGCATTGATGCGCTAAGGCTTGAGATTGCCGGGATGCGCCGCGATGCAACCGAACGTCGCGACGAAGAAAAGGCCGAGGCGGTTGCCATGGTCACGAATATCTCGGCCGTGCGCAACATCCTGGATCGCGTCAATCGCGGCGACAGCCTCGCAATCAGCCTCGAAGACCTGATTAGCGTCCTTGTGGCGAACACGACCGCGCAGCCGGTCCCGACTTCGGAAGTGGTGTAACATGGCCGACGGCATGATCATTAATCGTCGGTACGGCGTTACCGACGCCAATATGACCAGCAACGTTCTGGAAACGCCTCCGGCTGCCTATAATGCAGGCACGACTTATGCGTTGGGGGCGCAAGTCTCTGTCTTTGGTGGCCCATCGAACACTACCGCGACCATGTACGAAAGCTTGCAAGCCGGCAATACCGGGCATACGCCATCGTCATCCCCGACGTGGTGGGTGTCGATCGGGACCGCATATCTGGCGTATAATGCCGGTACGGGTTACGCCACTGGTGCAATCGTGACGAGCGCGCACCGCCTTTACGAAAGCATCAGTGCCGGTACGAACACGGGCCACGCCCTGACCGATCCTGCTTGGTGGCTGGAAATCGGGCCAAGCAATCAATGGGCCATGTTCGACGACATGACTGGCTCGCAGACAATCCGCCCGAACTCCATTCAGGTTGAGATTGACGCCACCGGGATCATCGACACCATCGGGATGCTCAATGTCAGTGCGGCAAGCATCAACGTGCAAATGATCGTCGATGCCGTGGTTGTCTTCGATGAAGATTTCTCGATGACGGCATATGACAATATCAATGACTATTACGAATATTTCTTCGAACCAGACGAGCGCATTGATTATCTTGTCGTCACCGGTCTGCCAAACAATTTCAGCCCCACCATCAAGGTGACGGCCACAGATACCGGCGATGTCGCAATCGGCCACTTCGAGATAGGCCACGCCTTTTACGTTGGCCGCGTCACTTACGGGGCTGAATTTGGTATCACGGATTACAGCAAATTCGAGACCAACGACTTCGGAGAGACCTATATTGTCCCGCGCGGTTATCGCGATTGGGGGCGGTTCAATGTCGTCATTCCGAAAGAGCGTGTCGGGGCGGTCAAGCAGTTGCTGTCGAAGTATCACGCGACGCCCGCGCTGGTGGTTGCGGTTGAAAACTATCCGACTTCGTATTATGGACTTATCAAGGACTGGCGGGTTGAGATTGCCTATCCGCACGAAAGTCTTTTGTCGCTGGAGGTTCAAGGTTTCTAAATGGCACTGACACCAATCTCGGCGCTCCCTGATCCGCCAATTCGCGGCACCGATACGGGACAAGTCTTTTCTGACAAGACTGCCGCTTTGCTCGATGCATTGCAGCCGTGGACCGATGCGGTCAATGAATTTGGTGATGATGTTGTCGATGCGGCGGCCGACGCCAATTATTCGTCGGTGTCAACCACGCCGGTGATGATCGGCACCGGCTCCAAGTCGTTTACCGTCGAGGCCGGGAAGCGGTATGTCTTCGGCACCCCGATCAAGGTCACGAGCGCATCCGATAGCACGCGATGGATGTTTGGCACCGTCGCGACATATGACGTTGTGACAGGCGCGCTAACCGCAACCATGACAAGGGTCGGTTCGGGCACCGGAACGCACGCGGACTGGTCGATCAGCCTGTCAGGCATTCAGGGTGAAACTGGCAATCCCGCCGATGCTGGCGTTGACGTTCAGGAGTTCACCTCGTCCGGCACGTGGACGAAGCCCGCGAATGCACAGATGGTCATGATCGAGGTCATTGGCGCTGGCGGCGGCGGTGGTGGCGGGAATGGCGATAACGCCGGCGTTATCGCCACCGGTGGCGGTGGCGGTGGTGGCGGCGGCTATTCGCGGCGCATCTGGAAAGCCGGCGACCTGTCAGCGACCGAGACGGTCACGGTCGGCGCGGGCGGCTCTGGCGGCAATGGCGGGCGGACTAGCAGCACGGCTCCGACATCGGGGTCGGCAGGTGGCAACACCTCGGTCGGAACCGCCGGCTCTCTGCGCGCTTGGGCTGGCGGCGGTGCTGGCGGCCCGACGCTTATCAATTCCGGCGGTAAGGGCGGTGGTTCGCTCTACGACCTGTCGAGCACCGGGCGGCCCACGTACACGGGCGGCAGCGAGTTCGACGGCCAGTTCGGTGCCGGCTTCTTCACGGTCACGACCACTGACCGGCATGGCCCTTCATCGGTCATGGGCGGCGGGACGGGCGGCGGGTCTTATGCGTCCGGTACGACGCTTGCAACCAACGCTGCCGGGGGTTCTTCGGTCCACGGCGGTGCGGGCGGCGGCGGCGGTGCCTCGGTAGACACCGCCGGCAATCGCTCCAACGGCTTCGCGGGAGGCGGTGACGGCACTGGTACGTCTGGCGCAGCCGGTGGAACCAGCGTCGCGTCCGGCGCGGGGGGCAACGGCACGGCAGCTTCGGTCAACCGCACGGGCGGCGGCGGTGGTGGTGCCACGCTCGATAACATTGCAGCGGCGGGCATTGGCGGTGCCGGCCTTCGTGGTGGCGGCGGCGGTGGTGGTGGTGGCCGCACTTCTACCGGCGGCGGGAAGAACGGGGGTGCCGGTGGCGCGGGCGGCAATGGCTACGTCCGCATCACGACCTGGTTTGACGCATAGGAGATGGCGATGGAACGCTTTGCGATCATCGAAAATGGGATCGTCGGTAACATCGTCATCGCGGACGCCGAGTTCGCGCAGGAACAGGGTTGGCTTGCCGCGCCCGATGATGTCGAAATCGGGTGGACGCACGACGGCGAGGCCTTCGCAGCGCCGGTTGTGTCGGCCGAAGAACGCCGCGCTGCGATCCGGCCTGTGACGATGCGACAGGCGCGTCTGGCGCTGCTGGGCGCGGGCGTTCTGGCCGGGGTGGAGCCGGCGCTTGCCGCCCTGCCCTCGCCGCAGCGCGATGCCGCCGAAATTGAGTGGGAATATGCGTCCGAAGTACGCCGTGACGCCCCATTGATCGCCGCGCTCGGTAGCGCGTTGGGCCTTACCGAAGATCAGATTGACGCCCTATTCGCTGCGGCGGCGATGCTATGATCCGGCGCTACATTCTCAATAACCTGATTGCACTGGATCAGTGGGGTAATGTGTTGCTGGGTGGCAACAATCCCGACGAGACGATCAGCAGCGCTGTGGGCCGCCGGGCTATAAGGGGTAAAAGGTGGGCGCGGTGGGCTGAGCAGGCCATTGATGCGTTGTTTGTATTGCTTGGATCGAAGCCGGGCCATTGTCAGCGCATGATCGAGTGGGAAGAATACAATGCAAGATGAACCGGACGAATCGCCAACGCCACGGATCCTTATGACAAAATTGGAATGGGGCGTTGTGTTCTCCGTACTCGCCAGCGCAGGCAGCATCGTGTTTTCGGCGGGTGTCGTTTATGGTGATCTGCGCGATCACGAGCGCCGCCTGGAAATCCAGGAGGTGAAGATGGACGGCATCATCCCGAAGGTCGAGCGGATCGACGCCAATGTGACGTTTCTTGCCGAACAAGCCCGTGAAGAACGGAGCGCAGGGAAGTGAAACTCATAGCCCACTGGCGTCTCTGGTGGCGCAGGGCATCAACATGGATGGCCGCGCTGAATGCGATGTTCGTGGCCTACGTGTTCAGCCAGCCAGTGCTGGTTGTGGGGCTGATCGGGTTCGCGCCCGGTGAATGGATCGTGCCTATCGCGGTCGTCGCGGCATTGCTAGCGTTCGGCCTGCCTGTGATGGTGGCGCAAATCAAGCAACCGAAGCTGGCGGAAAAGCGCAAGGAGATTGACGATGCGTCTGCTTGACCTGTTCAGCCGCCGCTATGACGGGCGCGCGGGGCATATGATGCCGCCTGTGCCTGCCACCGCAGCGGTGGCGCGCGTCGCCCCCAAGCGCATCGCCGTCGCCCTTCTCACCCTGTCCGCCGCCGGTTTCGCCGCATGGCAGGCCGAAGAGGGTTACACCGACGAAGCCGTGATCCCGACCAAGGTCGATGTGCCTACGATCGGTCACGGCTCCACGCGCTACGAGGATGGCACGCGGGTTCGGATGGGCGATAAGATCACCCGCCCGCGCGCTGCCGTGCTGGCGCGAAATCTGATCTCGCAGGACGAGCGCGAACTCGCCAAGAGCCTGCCGGGCGCGAAGTTGTCGCAGGGCGAATGGGACGCTTACGTGTCGTTCGTGGGCCAATACGGCATGAAGAACTGGCGCGGCTCGACCATGCAGCGCGAAGTGCTGGCGGGCAATTATGTGGCGGCCTGCAAGGGGCTGCTGAAATACCGGTTCGCCGCCGGGTATGATTGCAGCACCAAGGTCAACGGCAAGCCGAACAAGCGTTGCTGGGGCGTGTGGGAGCGGCAGTTGAAACGCCACAAGACTTGCATGAGGAACCTGCCATGATTCCGGTCTATCAGACCATGACCATAGCCAATGATGGCTGCGGAAATTGCTTCAACGCTTGCGTGGCCTCTATTCTCGAAT
>JADYXV010000346.1 GCA_020853995.1 Novosphingobium sp. | reverse complement strand
GCAGACGCTTTACATCCTCGATGAGCCTACCACGGGCCTGCATTTCGAGGATGTGCGCAAGTTGCTGGAGGTGCTGCACCGGCTGGTGGAGCAGGGCAACAGCGTCGTGGTGATCGAACACAACCTCGACGTGATCAAAACCGCCGACTGGATCATCGACCTTGGCCCCGAAGGCGGTGTGCGCGGCGGTGAAATCGTGGCCGAGGGTACGCCCGAAGTGGTGGCGAAGAACGCGCGCAGCTTCACTGGACACTACTTGGCGCCGTTATTGGTGCGTTGATGCAAAAAAGCCCTCGCCCGTCAAGGGGCGGGGCTGGCTGCTCCGCGAGGCGATGCCGGTCAGAAACTGTTACAATAATCATGCCGCATGATGATGGCATTCGCCGTCGATTTGACGTGCAGTTTGCGCAAAATATTCCGGCGGTGAATTTCAACGGTACGCGGACTGACGTCGATTTCCTTGGCAATTTCCTTGCTTGTCAAGCCGTCTGCCAGGAATGCAAGGACCGCCTCTTCCCTTTTGGTCAGGCGCGATATTGACAGGCTTGCATCAGTCTTGGCCGCATATTTCTGTATAATCGGTATAGCTTCGACAATACTTGAATCTATGCGTTTTTTCAAAGTTTCGATGTTCAATTTTGCCGGAATGAAGTCGATCACACCGCTTTTTACGGATGATATGATCAGGTCAACGTCAAATTCTTCACAGTAGGCAATGATCGGCAGCCATAATCTGGCGCCCCGCATCTGCTCAGCCAGTGCGCGTGCTTTCCCGCTGTTATCCTCTTTGATGACGACGATGCCCTTGGAGGGGGAATGGGCAAGCAACTCGCTTGCGCTTGAATATACCTCTGCGTGGTATCCCATCGAAAAGAAAGCACGCGAGCGCGCTGCCCGATCAGAGTCGCAATCAGTCACCAGATGGATGATTCCGTACTCTGCAGAGGGATTCACTTTGTTTCCAAAGACCTGAGGCCGACAATAGCGGCCTTTGGCTAACCCGTAGAATTGTTCACATCCAACATAATCAAGTTCGGATCGGATGATTTCTGCGGGCGATATTTCCCTTGATTCTGGCCCGCAGCCTTCGGTCAGACACGTTTAGAACGTGAAGTTTTTGGTGCGCGGATGCTTTATGAAATCAATTCAAGCGTACTTGCGAAAGGACATCGAATGGCGTCCGACTTTTCCCGGCAGCAAAACCTTCATTCATGACGCTTATCTAACGCCAAAATGGCGGAGTTCCGGTAAAGTCATAGGGCATTGATCAGCTTTGCTTGGGCAGGCAATGTCAGGCTCGATGCAGCATTGGGACTGGATTTAATTGGCGATGGAACACATTTGCGCGTCAGCGGGGGCAGAGAACCGCCCATTAACAGTATAAACCCGAACGCTGTGCCCTAAAATATAGGCTCTTTCGGCGTTTTGAGAAGAAGGCAATCCAGAGCCGAAACGTGTAGCTCCGGATTGCATTATTTCGCTCTGCGAGGCGCGCAATGATGGAGTGTCGGCCCCGCTCAGCGCCCCTGTTGTGCCAGCAACCGCAAGCGTAGCGCGTTCAGCTTGATAAAGCCTGCTGCGTCCTTCTGATCATAGGCGCCGGCATCATCCTCAAACGTCACATGGCGTTCGGAATAAAGGCTGTCGGGCGATTGGCGGCCAACGACGGAGGCATTGCCCTTGTACAACTTCAACCGCACCGTGCCGTTGACGCGGGCCTGGCTGTGGTCAATCGCGGCTTGCAGCATCTCGCGCTCAGGCGCGAACCAGAAGCCATTGTAAATCAGCTCGGCATACTTGGGCATCAGCTCGTCTTTGAGGTGCGCTGCACCCCGGTCCAGCGTGATGCTTTCAATGCCGCGATGCGCGCGGGCATAGATTTCACCGCCTGGCGTTTCGTACATGCCCCGGCTCTTCATGCCGACAAAGCGGTTCTCGACAAGGTCCAACCGGCCAATGCCATGCTTGCGGCCCAGGTCGTTCAGTGCCGCGAGCAAAGTGGCGGGGCTCATCGCCTCGCCATTCAGGCCAACGCCGTCGCCGCGCTGGAAATCGATGGTGATGTATTCGGGCACATCGGGCGCGTCTTCGGGATTGACGGTGCGCGAGTAGACATAGTCGGGCACTTCGGCCCAAGGATCTTCCAGCACTTTGCCTTCGGACGATGTGTGCAAAAGGTTGGCGTCGGTGCTGAACGGGCTTTCACCGCGTTTGTCCTTCGGCACGGGAATCTGGTGCTTTTCGGCCCATGCAATCAGCGCGGTGCGGCTGGTCAGGTCCCATTCGCGCCAAGGTGCAATCACCTTGATACCGGGTTCAAGTGCATAAGCGGATAGTTCGAAGCGCACTTGATCGTTGCCCTTGCCGGTCGCGCCATGCGCGACCGCATCGGCGCCGGTTTCGCGGGCGATTTCGATCAAACGCTTTGAAATCAATGGGCGGGCGATGGAAGTGCCTAGCAGGTAGTCACCTTCGTACCGGGCATTGGCGCGCATCATCGGGAACACGAAATCGCGCACGAATTCCTCGCGCAGATCGTCGATGTAGATGTTGTGATCAGGCACGCCCATCAGCTTGGCCTTGGCGCGCGCCGGTTCCAGTTCCTCACCCTGACCAAGATCGGCGGTGAAGGTTACCACCTCGCAATTGTACGTGACTTGCAGCCACTTGAGGATGACGGAGGTGTCGAGGCCGCCGGAATAAGCGAGAACGACCTTCTTGATATCGGACATGGGTCAAAGACTCCCGAGGAAACAGCGCGCCGCGCGCCTAACAGGCGGGGGTCAACATCGCAACCTTTGGCTGGCAGCTATTGCGCGGCGTGCTGTTCAAGATGCCAGTTTGGCGCTTCGTCCAATGCCGATAGCCGTGCGGCTTCATGCTGGATGTAATCGCGGGTCATCGGCAGGGCGCTACGGCGCTTAACGCTTTGAATGTGGAAATTCACCATGCCGCCGTGGCGAAAGCTTTGTTCGGCACCGGCAAGATAGAATTGCCACATGCGGAACAAGCGTTCGTCATACAGTCCCACGATTTCTTGCTTGTGCTGGCAGGCGCGGCGATACCATTCGGCGAGGGTATAGGCGTAGTGATAGCGCAGTACTTCGATATCGCCCACTTCCCAGCCCGTATTCTCCAGCGCGGACACAAGCTCGCTCATCGCCGGGATATAACCGCCGGGGAAAATGTATTTGCGCGTCCATTTGTCGGTTGTGCCCGGAGGCCCGGTGCGGCCGATGGTATGCGTCAGCATCACGCCATCAGGATCAAGCAGTTCATTGATCTTGGCAAAGTATTCGGCAAAGTGCGGTGCGCCAACATGCTCGATCATGCCCACGCTGGTGATGCGATCGAACTGGCCGGTGACATCGCGGTAATCTATCAACTGGAACCTGACCTTGTCAGCCACACCCGCCGCCGCCGCCCGTTCCTGCGCAAACTTCACCTGATCAGGTGCAAGGCTGACGCCAAGTACCTCGCAGCCGAAATGCCGGTTCAGATAAAGGCCGAGCCCGCCCCAGCCGCATCCGATATCAAGAATGCGCATACCTTCGGCGCGGCCTGGTTCAAGCCGAAGTTTGGCGGCAATCAGCGCCTTTTTGTCCAACTGCGCGCGCTCCAGCGTGTTTGCCGGATCGCGGAAATAGGCCATCGTGTACTGCCGGTCCTCGTCCAGGAACAGTTCGTAGAACTGGCGTGTCAGGTCATAATGATGGACGACGTTCTTGGATGCTTTGGCGCGCTGGTTGAACTGGTCAGCGCGGGCGAGGGCGTTGCCAATGAGTTTGCGCACTGGCCCCTTGCGGTCAATCCCGCCAGTGGATTTGGCATTGGCCATTACCAGCAGGATGAAATCACGGATGTCGTGTGGCGGTTCTACCACCAATCGTCCATCCATATAGGCTTCGCCCGCACCAACGCGTGGGTCGCGGGCGATGTGCATCGCTGCGCCCTTATCAGTCAGGCGTATCGTGATAGGCGCTGTGCCGGTGCCATAACTGTATTTTCGACCATCATGATCGATCACGACAAGCGGGCCTGTACGAACAACCCGCTTCAGCATTTGATTAAGCAGCCACATGTTTTCAGGATATTCGCAATTTAATGCCGGGCAAGCAGATTCGCATCAAAAGGGCGGGCAATTCAAGCCCGCCCTTTTGGTAATTCGCCGCATGCGGTTATCGGCAACGTGCACCGCGACGTTCAATTTCGCGGCCCAAGAGTGCGCCGCCCACAGCGCCAAGGATCGTTCCTGTGGCGCGTTCGCCACGCGTATCGATTGCGCGGCCCGCCAGGGCACCGCCAGCCGCGCCGATAATCAGGCCGGTCGTCCCGTTGTTGCGCTTGCAATAGTAGCGACCGTCATCGCCACGCCAGACCCGGTCATTGTCGTTGATGCGGCGCGGTTCGATATAACGGCCCCGGCTATCGTACAAAGAATTTCGTTCCTTGGCGCGCTTGCCATGCGCAGGCGCCCAGTGTGGCGGATCTGCGAATGCTGGAGCCGACGGTATGATAATGGCTGCAAGTGCAGCTGCGAAAATGGCTTTTTTCATGGATCGCTCCGTTAAACTGGCCGAACCGCAAATGCGGCTCTCGTCTGGACAACGCCGAGCATCTGATTGTGATCCACACCCACGGAGGAACGAAGTGATTTGCCTGATCGTGCTGCGACAAATTGATTGGTTGGTGCGGTGAGCCGTTAGGGTCAGGACCTATTAATCCCGCCTTCGAGGCGCCGGAATGGCGAACATATCGGACGGACAGGTGCGCCGGGAAGGCTGGTTGCCTTTCCAAGCACCTGTCTGTTCGAGATGGAAGCCATTCCGGCGTCCCGCAGGGATTTGACCAAAATGGCCTGCTG
>JADYXV010000345.1 GCA_020853995.1 Novosphingobium sp. | reverse complement strand
TGTGTTTCGCAATTATCAATGGGGTGCTGAAAAGCGCAACTCAACCCTTTGGTATGATGACAATTTTGTCGGCACCGAACTGGATACCCAGGTGTCCTATGCCGGAATCGCCAAGGCTTGCGGCTTGCAAGGTGTCGTGGCACGCACCATGGATGAGTTGCGCGATGCCTTGACCAAGGCCATAGACGATCAGATGAAGCACGGGAAAACCACCCTGATCGAGGCGATGATCAACCAGGAACTGGGCGAACCCTTCCGCCGCGATGCGATGAAAAAGCCGGTCGCGGTGGCCGGAATTACCAAAGCCGACATGCGCCCTCAGAAAGTATGATCCCTTTCGATCTGAGCCTGCCTGCGCTGGCCTGGATGGCGGTTGCCATCCTGGTGGCGGGCTTTGTCCGGGGCTACAGCGGCTTTGGCTATTCGGCCATCGTTGTGGCGTCGTCGGGATTGGTGACAAACCCGCTTGATCTGGTCGCGGTTGTCGTCTTCCTTGAAACTGCCATGTCGTTGCAGGCCGCGCGCGGCATCCGAACGCATATCGACTGGCCGCGCGTCGGCTTTCTTCTGGGAGGTGCGGTCGTGGGGTTGCCCCTGGGGCTTTGGGCACTGACGGCCATCAGCGAAAATGCCGCGCGGGCGGCAATATCAATCTATGTGCTTGTCATGTGCGGCGTGCTGTTGATGGGGTGGCAGTTGCGCGCGATGGTCAATGGCCCGATCAATCTTGTCACCGGACTGGTGTCTGGAATGGCAAACGCGCCCGGTATGGGCGGATTGCCGGTTGCCGCCTACTTTGCAGCCCAACCGATGCCCGCCACCATCTTTCGCGCCACACTTATCGCCTATTTCCCGCTGCTCGATATTTATGCCACCCCGCTATATTGGTGGTCTGGGATGATTTCACTGGACACGCTTTGGCTGGCGCTTATTGCCATGCCCTTGACGGTCTTTGGCAACTGGCTTGGGGGCATGCATTTCTTGCAGACCGATCCAAAAAGCTTTCGGCGCTTTGCAATCTGGTTGCTGGCGGGCCTTGCAACACTGGGGTTGATAAAATCGGTAATCTAAAGACATGAACAACATTCTGGTCATCAATGCCGGATCGTCGTCGATCAAATTCGCGCTCTACGACGCTAACTTGCGCGAAAGCCTTGCAGGCAACCTGAGCGAGATCGGCGGCCAAAGCAGCTTGCGTCTGGGCGACCAGACCAATACCGTCCAAGCGCAGGATCATCACGCAGCCTTGCGGGTGATCCTGGCCGAACTGACCGGCCGTGGCGTCACACCGTCAAGTTTGACCGCCGCGGGGCACCGCGTGGTGCACGGCGGGCGCGATCTGACTGCACCGTGCTTGATCAATCCAAACATAATTGCGGCCATTGAGTCCTGTTTCCCCTTGGCGCCCTTGCACAATCCGCACAATATGGTGGCCATCCGTGCGCTGGCTGAACTGGCCCCCGATCTGCCGCAAATCGCCTGTTTCGATACCGCCTTTCATGCGACCAACGCGGAAGTTGCCCTGCGCTATGCCATCCCCGCGAAAGAGGATGCGCTCGGTATCCGCCGCTACGGCTTTCACGGCATCTCGTTTCAAAGTCTGGTGGCAAATCTGCCCGGTCTTGCCGGCACGCCGCTTCCCCGGCGGCTTTTGGCGTTTCACCTTGGCAATGGTGCGTCGATTTGTGCGATACGCGATGGCAAATCCGAGGCCACCACAATGGGATATTCCCCCCTTGATGGGCTGACGATGGGAACCCGCAGCGGGTCGATTGACGGCAATGCGGTCTTGCGGCTTGCCGAACTTTACGGGCTGGATGGCGCCGCACGGCTTTTGAACCGCGAAAGTGGGCTTGTGGCGCTTGCCGGCACCTCGGACATGCGCACGATTTCGGCGCGCGACGACGCCGATGCGCGCTTTGCCATTGCGCATTTCTGTTATTGGGCGATCCGCCATGCAGGTTCGATGATTGCCGCGATGGGGGGAATTGACGCGCTGGCCTTTACCGGCGGCATCGGCGAAAACGACAGCCGCATTCGCGCGGCCATCCTTGATGGTCTGGCCTGGACTGGCCTTGCCGCCGACAAGGCGGGCAACGCCAAGGCGGCACCCCGGCTTCATGCCAAAGGCTCATCCATTAGGGCCTACATCGTTCCCGCCCGTGAAGAACGCCAAATCGCCGCAGAAGCCCTTGAATGTCTTGGCCTCACAGGATCTAATCGCACTGCACCGACGAAGGGAGACCACGCGTGAGCTACCAACAACCAAAAGTTGACACCTCGCCCGCGGTTTCCGACGAAATACGCAAAACCACCTGTTACATGTGCGCCTGCCGCTGCGGGATCAATGTTCACCTGAAATCGGGCAAGGTGTCCTATATCGAGGGCAACCGTGACCATCCGGTCAACAAGGGCGTGCTCTGTGCCAAGGGCGCATCGGGGATCATGCAGGTCACCGCCCCGTCGCGTCTGCGCAAACCCTTGCGGCGCGTTGGACCGCGCGGTTCTGGTGCCTTTGAAGAAATCTCTTGGGAGGAGGCTTTGGGGACTGCCACCCAATGGCTGGCCCCATTGCGCGCCAAAACCCCCGAGAAACTGGCCTTCTTCACCGGGCGCGATCAATCGCAAAGCTTCACCAGCATGTGGGCGCAGTCTTTCGGCACCCCGAATTATGCCGCCCACGGCGGGTTCTGTTCTGTCAACATGGCGGCGGCAGGC
>JADYXV010000344.1 GCA_020853995.1 Novosphingobium sp. | reverse complement strand
GTGGATTGCGCTGCGTCTCGCCGTGCAAGGCCTGATGGCCAGCGGCGCGATCAAGGAAGACCCGCTCACCCGCAAAGTTGCCGCCATTTCCTGCGGCATTTACAAGGGCAATCCGGTCCTTGATCTTGATTACATTGAGGATTCCTCGGCTGATGCAGATGCCAACTTCGTGCTGATCGAAGGCGGCCACATTGCCGAAGTGCAAGCCACTGCCGAAGGCGCAACGTACGACGAAGAAGCCCTGCTTCGCCTCCTGCGCCTCTCGCGCATGGGCTGCGACCAGATCTTTGCCGCGCAAGCCAAGGCTGTCGGCTAAGCCGTCTGCCACACAAACCGTCATTCCGGTCTTCGCCGGGATGACGGAAGTTTGGTGGGCAGAAGCCCGACTTGAAGGAACTCTGATGTCCCGCCTTACTCCCGGCAAGCTTGTTATCGCCACGCACAACGCGGGCAAGCTCAAGGAAATCCAGGCCCTGCTCGCCCCTTATGGCATGGAATGCCTGTCAGCGGGCGCATTGGGCTTGGCCGAACCTGCCGAGACGGGCACCACCTTCATCGAAAACGCGCTCATCAAAGCACAAGCGGCAGCCGAGGCATCTCAGCTTCCATCACTTGCTGATGATTCCGGCCTTTGCGTCGAGGCGCTAGGCGGTGCTCCCGGCGTCTACACCGCCGATTGGGCCGAGGCCGATACCTTTGAGGGCGGTCCCGGTCGTGATTGGTACATGGCCATGGGCAAAGTCGAAGGCAAACTGGCCGAGCTTGGCCCTGATACCTCGCGGCGCTGCCACTTCGCCTGCGTGCTTGCCATCGCATGGCCCGATGGCGCCAGCGCCGTTTATGAAGGCCGCGCACCGGGCGCTCTAACTTGGCCCCCGCGCGGCATGGTTGGCTTCGGCTATGATCCGGTATTCGTGCCCGTAGGCTATGATCGGACATTCGCTGAACTTGACCCTGCTGAAAAGCATGAGATCAGCCACCGCGCCGATGCTTTCGCAAAGCTGGTAGCGGAGCAGTTTTCCGCTTAAGCCTTCTTGCATGGCGCTTGCACTCTACATCCACTGGCCGTTCTGTCTCGCAAAGTGCCCCTATTGCGATTTCAACAGCCACGTCCGCGAACGCACCGATATTGCTGCATGGGAAGCTGCGCTGCTGGCAGATATGCGCCATGAAGCGGCGTTGACATCGGGTCGCCCGCTAACCTCCATCTTCTTCGGTGGCGGCACCCCGTCACTCATGCCCCCTGCACTGGTAGAAACACTTTTGACCGAGGCAGAGCGCCTGTGGGGCTTCGCTCCCGGCATCGAGATCACCTTGGAAGCCAATCCCAGCTCGGTCGAAGCCGCCAATTTCGCCGCCCTCACCACCGCCGGAATCAACCGCGTCTCGCTCGGTCTGCAAGCACTTGACGACAACACGCTGAAATTCCTTGGACGCCTACATGACGTCAATGAAAGCCTTGCCGCACTGGAGCTTGCCCAGCGCCTGTTTACCCGCGTCAGCTTCGATCTGATCTACGCCCGCCCCGGCCACACGCCCGAGGCATGGGAGGCCGAACTCAATCGCGCATTGGGTTTCGGAACCGGCCATCTGTCGCTCTATCAATTGACCATCGAACCCGGCACGCGATTTGCTACCCTCGTCCGTGAAGGCAAACTTGCCCCGCTCAATGACGATGAAGCTGGCGATCTGTTCAATCTCACGCGCGACCTCACAACTGCTGCGGGCCTGCCTGCGTACGAAACAAGCAACCACGCCCGTCCCGGCGAGGAAAGCCGCCACAACCTTACCTACTGGCGCTATCAGGATTATGTTGGCATTGGCCCCGGCGCGCATGGCAGGCGCCTAGGCATGGCCACGGTCCGCCACAA
This sequence comes from Novosphingobium sp., assembly GCA_020853995.1. Taxonomy (GTDB): domain Bacteria; phylum Pseudomonadota; class Alphaproteobacteria; order Sphingomonadales; family Sphingomonadaceae; genus Novosphingobium. Next base: position 937 of record JADYXV010000344.1, on the reverse strand, counting down.
AAAGCCCGAAAATTACCTGCGGGCCAGTGCCGAGCAGGGTCACGGCATTGCCGAAGCCCGCGCGCTAAGCCCATCCGATCAAGCCATGGAAGCGGTGCTGATGGGTTTGCGTCTGACTGAAGGCATCAACCCCGCACAACTCGCTGCCCGCTTCGGTTTTGCCGAGGCCCATTTGATTGATCCTGCCAAGCGCCAATTCTACACCAACATTGGCCATCTGGCAGACTCAGGATCAATTTTGCGTGTGACAGAACAAGGCGCGCCGCTGCTGGAAGCTTTGCTTGCCGAACTAGTGCCCGATGCACTCGTAAGCGCATGACTATTGCTGACATCCTTGAAGCATGGAACGCCCACCTCGCCCGATCCCGGCGTCGCTCCCCTCACACGGTCCGCGCCTATACTGCTACTGCCGCGCGGCTGCTTCACACCCTGCCCGCCGGACAGACCTGGGCCACAATTGCCCGCCTCGACGCCGGAACCTTGCGCACGCACCTGGCTGAACGGCGCGCAGACGGCTTGGGCAATGTCTCGGCGGCACGTGAACTTTCCGCGCTCAAAACATTTATCGCATTTGCGCGCGAACAGTCAGATGACCATCACGGATTGGGCGATCTTGGTCGCCCCCGCCTGCGCGGCCCTCGCGTCAAGAAAGGCCTGCCCCGTCCGATCACGCCAGACGAAGCGGTCAACCTTGCCGAAACCGTAGCCGACGACGCCAGCCAGCCCTGGATCGCCGCGCGTGACCGCGCTGTGCTGCTGCTGCTTTATGGCGCGGGGATGCGCATTGCTGAAGCGCTGGCGCTTCCGGCTTCGGTCCTGCCTTTGGGTGAAACCATCATGATCACCGGTAAAGGTGGCCGCCAGCGCGTTATCCCGCTTTTGCCCATCGTGCGCGCAGGGGTTGAAGATTACATCAGGCAGTGTCCCTGGCCATTAG
>JADYXV010000343.1 GCA_020853995.1 Novosphingobium sp. | reverse complement strand
GGTTGATTTCGCTCTGTGCGTCCTGCTGGGCGGCCAGCACTTCCTTGAACGCGTCGACCACTTTGGTCGGCGGATCGGTCTTCTTGATGTCGACGCCCTGAATCGAAACGCCAGAGCGATAGGCATCAAGCACGCGCTGCATGCGGTCGCGGACGTTCTGTTCAATCTGCTGGCGGCCCGAACCCATCGCGTCGTTCAGGTTCACTTCGGCAATCGACTGGCGCATGGCGGCTTCTGCCACTTCACGCACGGTCTGGTCAGGTTCGGCCAACTGGAACGAATACTGCTTCAGGTCCTTGATGTTCCAGCGGACCAGATAAGTCAGGAACAGCAAGTTCTGGTCGCCTGTCAGCATCAGCTTTTCGCCGTCGCCTTCAGGGATGGATTCGCGGCGGATCGAGGTGACGTCCGTCACGCTCACCTGCTGGATCGGCCAGGGCATGGTCAGCGCCATGCCGGAATCGAGCGTGCGCGAATACGAGCCGAACGTGGTGACGATGCCCTTTTCCTGCGGGGCAATGCGGTGGACCATCGACGTTGAAAGCCCGAGTGCAGCGACAATCGCAATGCCGACTGGCGCCCACGATTTGCCATCGGGCCGCTGCGGCAGGCGCGGCATGGTTGGGCCACGACCCCCGCCGCCGCCACCGCCGCCTTTGCGGGCGCGGAAAATGTCTTCGATATTGGGGCCACGTTTGGGCGCTTCACCCGATTGCGGTGGCAACCACGGATTTCGCGGGCCTTCGGTGGGCGCATCCCCTTGTGGCGCAGGGCCAGCTTCATCGGGCGCAGGCGGTTCGCTGCCCCCTGATGATCCCCAAGGGCTTTTCTTACCCGCCATGAAAAATCCCCGTTCCCGGCCCAATCGCGCGATCCATCCAACCTGTTCGTTCATGCTACCCGTTATAGGAAGCGTTTCTGTTAAAAACAGTGTCCATTCCCCAAAATTCATCTGCTAGGAGGCTGGCGAGAGTTTAGCTTAGGATTTCGTGTGGACATTACAGAAGAGGCTTTACGCGCCGCATTGGCCACCGCAGCAGGCGACAGGTTGCAAACGTGCAAGCTGGCAGACGGCGTGGCGACGATCATGCTGGAAGTGGGCGGGCTGGAACGGCTGGACCGTGACAAGCTGGAAATGGCCGTGCGCGATGCCGCGCGCAAAGCAGGCGTTTCAGATCTGCGCCTTGGCATGACGGCTGAACGCAAGGCGCGCGTCATCATCGCCGTGGGATCGGGCAAGGGCGGCGTTGGCAAATCGACGCTGTCGGCCAATCTGGCCGTGGCCATGGCGCGGCTGGGCCGCAAGGTCGGGCTGGTCGATGCCGATATCTATGGCCCGTCGCAGCCGCGCCTGCTGTCCACCGAAGGCCGCCGTCCCGAAGCCGAGGGCAACAAGATGATCCCGATACCAAGCCCTTATGGCGTGCCGATGCTGTCAATGGGTCACCTTGTCCAACCGGGACAAGCCATTGCCTGGCGCGGGCCGATGGCGGGCAATGCGCTGAACCAGTTGATCGATGCCCATTGGGGCGAGACGGAAATCATCATTGTCGATTTGCCGCCAGGTACAGGCGATGTGCAATTGACCATGCTTTCCAAGCACAAGCCCGCAGGCGCGGTGATCGTTTCCACGCCGCAGGATCTGGCGCTGATGGATGCCACCCGCGCGATCGGCCTGTTCGAACAGGGGCAGGTGCCATTGATCGGTATGGTTGAGAATATGGCGGGTTATATCTGTCCGCATTGCGGCGAGGCGAGCGATCCGTTCGGTCATGGTGGCGCAGAGGCCGCTGCCAAAACCATGGGCTTGCCGTTTCTGGGACGTGTTCCGCTTGATCTGGCAATCCGGCAGGAAAGCGATGCCGGAAACCCGCCCGCAGCCGGTGACACGCCGCAGGCCGAGGCGTTCTTGTCCATCGCGCGCGGCGTACTCGCGTGGCTTGACGCAAAGCGCTGATCGTCAATGCGGCTGACACGGCGAGGGCTGCTGGTAGGAGCAGGGGTGGGCGGCGCGCTGCTCATCGCCTTTCCGCTCATCCCGCGCCGCCATGCCGTGCCGCTGGTGGCAGGCAAGGACGAACACGTTGTCGACGCCTTCCTGAAAGTGGGCAAAGTCCGGTCTTCGAGTGGGAAGATCGACTGCATGCTGACAATCGCGGTGCCGTTTTGCGAAATGGGGCAGGGCATCACCACACTGGTGGCGCAGATCATCGCAGACGAGGCAGGGGCTGACTGGCGCAAGGTTGCGGTTGAGGCTTCACCGATCAGCCCCGCTTATGCCGATGCGGTGCTTTCGGCACATTGGGCACCGTTGTGGATGCCTGCGTTCGCATCGCTGGGCGCTGATTCTGCAGGCATTCTCCCGCGCCTTCATGCCGAACGCGAACCGCTGATGATTACCGCTGATGGCACCGCGCTGGCGGCCTTTGAAACGCCTTTGCGCGAAGCGGGCGCTGCGCTGCGGGCCATGATGGCGCAAGCAGCGGCAGACCGGTGGGGCGTCGGCTGGGAAGAGTGTGACACCAAGGACAGCGAGGTGCTGTACCAAGGCAAGCGCGCATCCTTTGCCGAACTGCTGGACAGCGCGGTGGCCTACGATCCGCCAAGTATTCCGGTGCTGCGGGCCGATCCGCCGCGCGAGCCTCCCGGCCAGTTTCCCGAAGGCGCACCGCCGCGCCATCCCCGGCTTGATCTTCCCGCCAAAGTTGATGGCAGCTTTACCTTTGCGGGCGATGTGCGCCTGCCCGGTATGGTCTTTGCCGCCATCGCGCATGGGCCGCAGGGTGCAACCATTCTGTCCAGCTATGACAAGCAAGCCGCTGCCACGGTGCGCGGGCTTGTGGGCGTGGTGCGGGCCAAGCGCTGGCTGGCCGCCGTTGCCACCAATTGGCACGCCGCCGACAAGGCGGTGCGCGCCATGGAGCCGCAATTCAAGGCGGACGGGCCTGTGGCAGAAAGCGAAAAGACGCTGATCGCTATCGACAAGGCCTTGAACAAGGGCGATCCGGTCCGCGTCTTTGCGCAAGGTGATCCAGATGCGCTGCTGGAAAAGCCCGGCCTTTCAGCGCGGTACGATGTGGAACCGGCACTGCACGCTCCGCTGGAAACCGCCAGCGCTACTGCGCGGATGCGGCAGGGCAAGCTGGAATTGTGGATCGCCACGCAAGCGCCCGAACGCGCAAGGCGGGCGGCGGCCAAGGCAGCGGGCCTCTCGCGCCATGATGTGATTGTCTACCCGATGCATGCCGGCGGCAGCTTTGATGCGCGGCTGGATGTGCGGATCGCGGCTGAAGTTTCCGCCATTGCCACCACACTGAACAAGCCGGTCCAGCTGACATATTCGCGCTGGCAGGAATCGCTGGCGGGCGTGCCGCGCACGGCTCTGTCAGCGCAACTGGATGGCGCGCTAAGCCTCGACAAGATTCGTGTGCTGGGCTGGCGGGCGCGGCTGGCGGTGCCCGCAACAGCGCGCGAATCAGGGGCACGGTTGCTGGATGGCTGGGGCATTGCCGATGCGCTGGGCTTGCAGGACAGCGCCGATGCGATGGCCTGCGAAGGCGCGATGCCGCTTTACCGCATCCCTGAAAAGGCGGTGGACCATGTGCCCGTGGCGATTGACCTGCCCACAGCGCGGTTTCGCGGACAGGCGCATGGCTATACCGCGTTCTTCACCGAAAGCTTCATTGATGAACTGGCGCATTTGGCCAATAAGGAGCCTCTGTCGTTCCGCATCGGGATGCTGGAAGGCCAGCCCCGGCTGGTCGATTGCCTGAGCGGGGTGGCCCGTCTGGCGCAGTGGGACGGCGGGGTTGAAGCATCGGGGCAAGGCATTGCGTGCCACCGCATGGACCTTGCCACCGGTCAGGATGTGCCGCGTTCGGGCTTTATCGCAGTTGTGGCCACGGCCCGCGCCGAAGCAGGCGTGGTGCGGGTGGAACGGATCAGTGCTTATGTGGACATTGGCCGGATTGTGAATATGGGCATTGCCCGCCAGCAAATCGAAGGGGGGCTGATGTTTGGTCTGGCCCATGCAGTTGGCGGATCGACAAGTTATGCTAAAGGCCGCCCCAAGGCAGGCCGTTTATCACAACTGGGACTGCCTTTGCTTGCCGATTGCCCCAAGGTTGATATTGCCTTTGCCGACAGCAAGGCAGAGCCGTTCGACTCTGGTGAACTGGGTATGGTTGCCGTGGCTCCTGCTGTTGCCAATGCTTTATTCTCTGCCACAGGCGCGCGTTTCCGCCGCCTGCCGCTGATTTCCGAAGGTTTATAACCCTTCCAAAGGATTCTGATGCAACGCCCTGCTGATCACCCGACTATCGCTACCGGCAAAGTCGGCGTTCTTGTTGTTAACCTTGGCACGCCTGATGCGCCCGATATCCCATCGGTAAAGCGCTATCTCAAAGAGTTCCTGTCGGACAAGCGCGTGGTCGAAATCCCGTCGTTTATCTGGCAGCCGATCCTGCGCCTTAAAATCCTGAACACCCGCCCCAAAGAGTCGGCCCATGCTTATGCCCAGGTCTGGTCGGACGAAGGATCGCCTCTGGCAGCGATTACCGCCGCACAGGCCCGCGCGTTGCAAGTGCGGCTGGGTGATGCGGCCATCGTGCGCCACGCCATGCGTTATCAATCGCCTGCGATGGCGAAGGAACTGGATGCCCTGTTGGAAGCGGGATGCGAGCGCATCCTCGTCGCCCCGCTCTATCCGCACTATTCGGGTGCAACGACGGCTTCGGCGCTGGATGCCGTGGCCGACTGGATCAAGGCACGTCGCCGCTTGCCCGCGCTGCGCACGCTACCGCCCTATCACGATGATCCGGCCTATATCGGCGCGCTGCATGCCGATCTTGGCCGCCAGATCGATGCGCTGGATTTCAAGCCCGAGCTTTTGATGCTGAGCTTTCACGGCATGCCGGAACGCACGCTGCTGCTGGGGGATCCCTATCACTGCCACTGCCGCAAGACCGCGCGGCTGGTGTCGGAACGCTTTGCCGCCACGCACCCCGGCCTGCGCATTGAAACCACGTTCCAATCGCGCTTTGGCCGCGCCAAGTGGCTGGAACCGGCAACGGACACCGTGCTGATCGCCGAAGGACAGAAGGGCACCAAGGCCATCGCCATTGCCGCGCCGGGATTTTCGGCCGATTGCCTTGAAACGCTGGAAGAACTTTCCATTCGCGGCAAGGAAGATTTCTTCGAGGCAGGCGGTACGCACTTTGCCTCGCTCACGTGCCTGAACGATGGCGACGAAGGTATGGGCTTGCTGGAAACGCTGGTGCGGCGCGAATTGGCAGGCTGGATCTAGGATCATCTGGATCTAATCGGGCTTGGCGTCTGATGGAAGGCATGTTAATTGACCGGTTAAATAGCAAGAACCGGGAGATACCATGGCCAGCATCGCGCCGGACCTGAAGGCTGAACTCCACACCGCCGGACTCCACACCGAACGCGCCAATCCCCACTGGGTACGGCTGGGCGGTGATCACAAGCTTGACCATATCCCTGGCGAAGACGGCTGGCCGGTGCTGGGCACCACGATCATGCAATTGTCTGATCCTACGGGCTTCCAGCAGCGCATGCTGGAAACCTATGGCCCGGTTTTCCGTACCCGCAGCTTCGGGCGGCGCGGGGTGAACCTGATTGGCGCTGATGCCAACGAACTGGTGCTGTTTGATCGTGACAAGCTGTTCTCGAACGAACAGGGCTGGGGCCCCATGCTCAACCTGCTGTTTCCCCGCGGGCTGATGCTGATGGATTTCGAACCCCACCGCGCCGATCGCCGCGCCCTGTCGATTGCATTCAAGCCTGAACCGATGCGCGCCTATTGCGGTGTGCTGAACTCTGACATTGGCGCTGCGGTGGACCGCTGGGGCGGCTCCATGGCGTTCTATGACGCGATCAAGGCCCTGACCCTTGATACGGCGGCATCAAGCTTCCTGGGGCTCCCTTTGGGGCCTGAAGCCGATGTCCTGAACAAGGCCTTTGTCGATATGGTGCAGGCCTCGGTCGGGGTGGTGCGCAAGCCTTTGCCGTTCACCAAGATGGGCAAGGGTGTGGCCGGGCGGCGGTTGATGGTCGATTACTTCGGCAAGCTGTTGCGTGAGCGCCGCGCCAATCCCGGGCAGGACATGTTCAGCCAGTTTGCGCTCGCAATCCGTG
>JADYXV010000342.1 GCA_020853995.1 Novosphingobium sp. | reverse complement strand
CGCCGCCGCTGGTCGCTTCATGAACTCCGGCCCCACCGCCTGCGCAATCGCGCCCGAACATTCGGTCATGCCATAGCCGGTACCGATCTGCGCCTGCGGGCACAGTGCATGTACTTCCTCAACAAGGTTCACCGGCAACGCCTGCCCACCGCTGCCGATATTGCGCAAACTGGCAAGGCTGGCACCTTCAGTGCGTGCGCGGTGCAGGATGTCCCACAGCATCGTGGGAACAGCGCTGAACATGCTGATCTGTTCAGCCGCGATCAGCCGCGCAGCCTCTTGCGCATCCCAGCGGCGCATGATCACCACTTTCGATCCGGCCATGAACGGCGATAGGAACCCTGCCCCCAGCCCCGAAACGTGGAACAGCGGATAGACCAGCAGCCCCGCCTGTTGCGGCATCCGCGCGATCAGGTCCTGCTCGCTCATGCCCATTTGCGCGGCCATATTGGCCAGTACCACCATGCCCGACATCTGCGTGTTCATCAGGCCGGTAATCATGTTGCGGTGTGAAAGCACCGCCCCCTTCACCCGTCCGGTAGTGCCCGAGGTAAACAGGATGGCACAAGGATCGTCCGCACCTGCCACACCTGCATCCGCAGCATACTCGCTGGCGCGACGTTCAATTTCTTCAGGCGCAAAAGGCTTGGTCAGGTCCAGAACGCGACCTTGAAAGCCAGCATCTCGGATCGCCACCGCTCGCTCGGCATCGCACAGAACAACGGCGGGATCGACATCTTCCAACATCGCCAGCAGTTCGGGACCCGATCCCCGGCTGTTGACCAGCACGGCCACGCCACCCGCCTTCATCACCGCCAGAAACGCCACCAGCCATTCGGCACGGTTGCGCATGGCAATCGCCACCCGGTCACCACGCTGCACATGCAGCATCGGCACCAGTTGATCGCGCCATGCGAAAAACTGGTCATAGTTCAAACGGCGCTCGACACCCGCGCTGTCAAAATCCACCACGCAAGTCCGGTCACCAAACCGGCGCGCTGCTTCGATCATCAGGTTCAGATCGGACGGGGCTTGCACGAACTGGCGCAAACCGTCACGCACCCCTATTTCAAACGGAGAGCCCGGCCCCGAAACGCGCGCCAAAACAGGATCGGCAAACACAGGACTGCCGGACCCAGCACCTTCTTCCCGCACTTGTCCTGCCGCGCCCTGTAAATCGGACATCAAACACTCCCAAACCGCTGCATCGCGTTATTTAACACACTCATATACCAACTTTTGCGAATTTCAAAGCCAAGTTTTTTGCGCATAGGATGATTTTTAGCTTATACCTGATCAAACATGCGCACATTTGCTGGACCGTGACCGAAACCCCGCAACCTCGATCCAAAGTGTGCCCCGACGCGCTCACGGAAATACATTTTGCGTAAAAATTGGTGTATGCAAAAGCGCAAAATCCGCATACAAAAGCTACCACACCTCCATAAATGTAACGAAAGAGGGATTGGGTGACTGAAAATGCCTCATTGCTAGCGCGGATTGATCGCCTTGAATCGCTAGACGCCATTCGCCAGCTTCCGGCCAAGTATTCCTTGGCGCTTGATATGCGCGATGGCGATGCCTGGGTGAACCTGTTTCCCGAAGATGTGCGGGTCGGGGGCGGAAAGTCGGGCCGCAAGGCGCTGCGTGACTGGTTCGATGAAACCCATTCGATGCAGTTTGATGGCACCAGCCACCACATCGGCGGCCACATCATCGATTTTGACGATGCCGATCACGCGCAGGGCGTTGTCTATTCCAAGAACGAGCATGAATGCGGCCCCGAATGGGTCATCATGCAGATGATGTATTTCGATCAGTACGAACGCATTGATGGCCGCTGGTATTTCCGCCGCCGCCTGCCGCTCTATTGGTACGCATCCGATCTCAACAAGCCGCCGGTGGGGGATCGCAAGATGCGCTGGCCGGGCGTTGCACCCTATCACGGCAGTTTCCACGATCTGTTTCCCAGCTGGAAAACCTATTGGGCGCGCCACGGCCAACCCCATGATGGCCCGGTAGAACCGCCCGCCCCGCTCGAAAAGTTCATCGAAACCATGCGCAAGGGTGCGCCCCTGCCCCGCCCCCGCGTGCGAAGCTGACCGTCATGGCAAACGACATCTTCAGCCCCGTCCGCCTAGGTGACCTCACCCTTGCCAACCGCATCGTCATGGCCCCGATGACGCGTGATCGCGCAGGCCCCGATGACGAGCCGACCGGTCATATGGTCGAATACTATCGCCAGCGCGCCGCCGCCGGCCTGATCGTCACCGAAGGCACCCAGCCCTGTCCCGCTGGCAAAGGCTATTGGCGCACACCGGGCATCCATTCGCCGGTGCAGATCGCAGGCTGGCGCAAGGTTGCCAATGCCGTGCATGAACGCGGCGGGCAGATCGTCATGCAACTGATGCACGTTGGCCGTGCCTCGGTGCGCGCCAACAAGGCCGCCGATGCACCCACCATCGCGCCCAGTGCTATTGCCAGCCCCGATCCGATCCCCGGCCCCGATGGCGTTCCGGTGCCCACCGAAACCCCGCGCGCACTGGAAACCGATGAAATCGCTAACGTCGTCGCCGAATATGTTGCCGCTGCGCACAATGCCCGCGAAGCCGGGATCGATGGCGTGGAACTGCACTGCGCTTCGGGCTATCTGCCCATGCAGTTCCTGTCCTCCAACTCCAACCAGCGCAGCGATGCCTATGGCGGCACGGCAGAAAACCGAGTCCGTTTTGTGGTCGAAGTGCTGGCGGCCATGGCCGAGGCCATCGGGCCTGGCCGCGTCGGCTTGCGCATTTGCCCCGGCGTCACCTTCAACGGCATGAACGATGCCGATCCCGCTGAAACTTATGCCACGTTGTTGCGCGCAATCGATGGCATGGGGCTGGCCTATTGCCACCTCATCCACATCCCTAACGAAGGCTTCGATGCGCTTGATCTGGTCCACGCCAACTGGTCCGGACCGGTGATCGAAAACTGCGGCCTTACTCTGGAAAAGGCCCAAGGCCTGATCGGCGATGGCAAGGCCGATGCCGCCGCCTTCGGCTATGCCTTCATCGCCAACCCTGATCTGGTCGAACGCTTCCGCAATGGCAAGCCCCTTGCCAAGGCAGACCGCACCACCTTCTACACCGGCCACGGCGATGATGCGCGCGGCTACACCGATTATCAGCCCGCAAGTTAAAAGGATCACGCTTATGAACCGGCTTCAGGGCAAACGGGCGGTCGTCACCGGAGGCGCACAAGGGATTGGTGCCGCCATCGCGCGGCGTCTTGCCGCCGAAGGCGCCATCGTGGCCGTGCTTGATCTATCGGAAGAAAGCGCCGTAGCCGTGCTTACCGCGCCGCACATCGGCGTGGCCTGCGATGTGTCCGATACCGCCTCTGTCGATGCAGCCTTCGCGCAAGTCGAGGCGCGGTTGGGCGGCGTTGATATCCTCGTCAACAACGCGGGGATCGGCAGCGCACCAGGCGATGGCATGGCCGAATACTATGCAGGCCAGGCCGCGCAGGCCAGCGGCGATCCAACCGCCCATGCCGATCAGACGATCCATTGCCACGATGAAGGCTGGTCGCGCGTCCTGTCCGTTACGCTTGATGGCACGTTCCGGTGCAGCCGCGCCGCCGTGCGCATCATGGCGCGCCAAGGCACTGACGCTTCCGGTCAAGGCGGAGCGATCATCAACATCGGTTCCACCGCCGCTCTGGCAGGCAATGGCCCTGTGCCTTATGTCACCGCGAAAGCCGCCGTGCTCGGCCTCACCCGCGCCATGGCGCGCGAACTGGCTCCGCGTGGTATCCGCGTCAATGCGGTCAATCCCGGCGCAACCGAAACCCCGATTTATGCGCCGTTGCCCGATGAAGTGAAAGCAGCGGTCGCCGCCGATAGCGTGATGAAGCGGCTTGCCCAACCGGACGAGATCGCAGGCGCGGTCGCTTTTCTTGCCAGCAACGATGCCAGCTTTGCCACGGGTAGCACGGTGAACGTCAACGGTGGGGCCTGGTTCTCGTGAATCGTGGCTCACGAACGGCAGCCAGTGATTGTAACGTCATTGGCCGGGGTAGCACATTGCTACCTCTTGCCCTTGGCATTTAGGGTACTTAAGCCCGTCAAGGGACGCGCTGCTGATCTTGCAGGTGCAAAAGGGGACAGGATTTGAGCGAAAGCAAGCCGCAGCGCCGCCTACGTTCCACCGCACTGGACGAAACCGATCATCGCATCATCGAAGTGCTGGCACGTGACGGCCGCGCGCAAAGCACTACAATTGGTGAGGAACTGGGCTTGTCGGGCAATCTGGTCGCCAACCGCATTCGGGCGATGGATTCAGGCGGCCTGATGCGGGTCGTGGCCGTGGCCGATCACCGGATCCACGGCTATCGCATGGTTGCGCGTATCCGTCTGCAAGTGACGGGCAGGCCGCCCATTGAAGTTGCGCAGGAAATGGCGCTGCGCGAAGATGTGCTGTCGGTTCACATTACTTCGGGTCGATATCCCGTTTCATGCCTCTATGCCTTTCATAACGCCCGGGAAATGCTCGAAGCGGTGCGCAATGCCTCGGCTGACATCCCCGGCGTCGAGGATGTCGACGTTGAACTTGTCAACAACGTCTATCGCTACATCCCTGCGGTCGGGCCACTGGGCACGTGATGGAGAACCGGTAATGCCGTCAGAGACGCCCGAATATCCCACCACCGATCAGCTTGATCGCGATATTGCCGTGATGCTGGCACACGATGCCCGGATATCGTTCCGCAAGATTGCCGCCGATCTTGGCGTGACAGAAGGCACGGTGCGTGGCCGCGTCAAACGCCTGCAGGGTGCAGGACTGCTGAAGCTTGTGCCAATCATCGATATCGATCGGGCACGTGATCCTGTAGCAGGCGGCCATAGCGGCGGGCAGCATATGATGTTCATCACCGTCCGTTGTGCCAGCGGCAAGCTTGATCATGTACGTCAGGCATTGTTGGCCATGCCGCAAGTCAGCGCCCTGTACGATGCCAATGCAACTCCGCGACTGGTCGCGGTCTGCATCCTGCCAAGCCTTGAAGATGCCGCTCAGGTAATGAACCAGATCCTTGGGATGGATGGTATCCGCGAGGCAGAAAGCGAACTGGTTTTGCAATCTGTCAAATACAACGCAACCATCGGCCCCATCGCCACACTCGAAGATCTGGCGCGGCAAAGCACCGACTAGGGTCAGATGACGTTAGATTGCAATCACCCGCATCTGTGGCACTATCACCCTGTCTGCATTGAACCAGCGCCACAACCCTGTGCCTGACCGGTGCCCTGCAAGATCGACCCAGTTGCCGAATCCGGGGTCAGCATCGGCACAGACCACCATTACCCGGCCGTCGCTCTCCAGCTTGGCCATGCTGTTGTTAAGCCAAACTTTCTGGTGAACATGGTCAAGGGATTCCATCCACCAGTTATCAATCTGCACGTTCCACATCCGGCAATCGGGCACCGGCGTTTCAATCACCAACGCCTCACCCGGTTCGAGATCATAATAGAAATGCCCATACCAAATATTGGGATCGCCGCCGGCCCTTTGGAAAATGCTTTGATCGGCATCGAATATCCGGTTGGGTTGCGCCTTGAACCATTCTGACCAGTTGGCAAAGGTGTTGGCGGTGCCGCGCGCCCATGCGGCGGCTGCCATCAATTGGCGCTCGATCACATCGGGTGCAAGCAATGCCGGAACCTCAGGCCCCGGACCGATCCGCTCGACCTGCACATCGGCGGGCATCTGGTTGGCCTTGTCGTCGAAAGTCTGGCGCACGATCAGCAAAGTGCTGTCATCGGCCATCGGCAACCAATTGCCCGGATGCCTGTCCTTGCTCACAATCACTTCAAAGCTGCCATCAGGGGCAAACGTCATGTCGGCAAATTCAAGCTCGCCCGTCGATGCCATGGTTCCATCAATGGCATAGCGATTGGCCTTACTGCCAATGGACAAATAGGGCACGCCATTGCGCTTTCCGGTTACGCGGTAGGTCTGATCGCTTCGTACGACGCACTGCTGGTAGATGTTGTCGGGATTGTCGGCACCAATCTTGATCTTGTCATCGCACAGCATGAACAAGCGTGGAAAATCAGGGTCAGCGCTGTCGACCAGCATGTTCAATGCCGTGCGCGCAAGCCGGCTGAGGTAACGTAATCCTTCTGCCTGATCCAGCGCGGTGGTTGGTGCCGATGGGCGCGCCAGCACTTCACCCGCCTCGGCCAGTTGCGCACAGAAATTGCGCCAGACATGTTCAAGCGAACCTGCTTCACTGGCGGGACCGGTCATCGCATCGTTCCTTTGCATTAGCGGGTAAGCCCCAAGTCCACGCCTGGATTTTCGCTCAACCGGCCATCTGGCCGCCATCCACCGTAAACAGTGCGCCAGTAGCCTTGCGCGATTTGTTGCTGGCCAAAAATGCGAACATCTCGGCGATGTCCTCGGGCTCGCAAGCCCCGTCCAGCAGTTTGGGCGCATTGCGCATCATCAGCGCCCAATCGACGCCTTCAGGCGGCGGCGTATCGCGCGTCATCGGGGTCAGCACCAACCCGGGGCAAATCGCATTGATCCGCACGCCTTGCGCGGCATATTCAATGGCAAGGCCTTTGGTAATCGCCGCCACGGCATGCTTTGATGCCGAATAGGCGATGTTGTAAGGCTGGCCTTGCAACGCGGCCGTCGACGCCGTGTTCACAATCGCGCCACGGCTTTTGATCAGGTGCGGCATCGCGGCCTGACAGATCACGTAAACGCTGGTTGCGTTGACCGTCATCAGCAGATCAAAATCCTGCGCGCTGAACGCATCGGACGGTCCCCATTTCAGCATTCCGGCTATGTTGCACACAAAGTCCAGGCCACTGTGCGCAGCGGTCTCAACCAGCGCTCGGCATGTGTCGAAATCAGTCGCATCATAAGCCTGGATGACGGGCCTTATCGCCATCATTGCCGCAGTTTCTTCCAACCCCGAAACGTTGCGATCGCCTATGGTCAGTTGCGCACCCTCTGCGGCAAACTTGATTGCCGTTGCCCGCCCTATTCCGGAAGCCGCACCAGTAATCAGTCCGCGTTTGCCTTCAAACAGCATGGTATTCTCTCCGGATCAGTGCCGCATTGCGCGATCGATTTTGCAAAACAACAGGGCGGACATTTCTGCCCGCCCTGTCAAAGTCAGAACTTCACAGCAGCCGTCAGGCCGTAAGTGCGTGGATCGGGGAAATACCCCACCGTCAAACCACCGAACCCGGGACCGAAGTCGATAAAGTTCGAAGGATCGCTCTCCTTGGTCAGGTTGCGCACCCACAGCGAGAATTCCGCCTTGGCGCCGCCCAGTGGCACTTCGGCCACGCCTGCGCGCAGATTGACGATGCTGCGCCCTGGCGACCGGGTGTTGCTGGCATTTTGCGCCGAAGCATTGGGTGTCGTCAGCGCATAAGGGAACGTGAAGTAACCCGATACATAGTTGAAATCACCGCCAACGTTAAAGCGGCCCCAATCCCCTTCTGCTACCCGCAGATCCACACCCAGCGCAGCGGTTGTCTTTGGCGTGTGCGGGAATGCACGGTTGCCCGAAACATCGGTATCCACGCCGTTCACGGCATCGATGTACCGCTTGTACTTGGGATCAAGGAACGCCAGCGATGCATTGATCGTCAGTGCATCGACAGGCCGGACAACGGTTTCGAACTCAAGCCCGCGAATGCGTGCCTGTGCTGCGTTCTTGACGATGGATGATGCTCCGGCGCCAGCAGTAAACACAGAAAGCTGGATGTCCTTGTGCTCGTTCCAGAACGCGGCCACGTTGAAGATGATCCGGCCATCGGCAAAACGGGTTTTCAGGCCCATTTCATAACTATTGACCTCTTCGGGACGATAGGGATTGCACAATTCCACAGCACCCGTCGGGCATGCCGCTGTCGGCGCACGGAAATCGTTGGTTTCGCCGTTGAAGCCGCCCGATTTGAAGCCTTGGGCAAAACGGGCATAGACGTTGATGTCCTGCGACGCCTGATAGGCCAGAGTAACCGCCGGATTGAACTTGTTAAAGGTTGCATCGGGCACGCCGCCATAGGGAATATTCGCAACCACAAGCGGAGCGAAGATGCCGTTGGCTGCATCGAAATTGATGCGGAAGAAGCGGCGGATATCCTTGCGCTCATGAGTGTAACGCCCGCCAAGTGTCAGCGTCAGGGCATCTGTGAACTTGTAATCAAGCTGGGCAAAAGCGGCAAAAGCCTCGGTGTTCGAACCATAGTCAGACTGATAGGATGCACCGCCACCAAAGAAGCTTTGCGGCCCCAACGTTTCGGCCTTTTCCTTGTAGTAGAACACGCCCGCAACGTAATTGAGCCGATCATTCAGCGCGCGCCCGCTGACTTGAAGTTCTTGGCTCCAGCTATGGAAGTCGGTATCGCGTTGCGTCAGCGCCACCGGCAACGGCGATCCGTCAAGATCAATTGAATCCTGCCACTTCAGATTGCGATAAGCAGTGATCGATTTGATCGTCGCCGCCCCCACATCAAGCGCCATCGTCAGCGCATGGCCATATGTGCGCGAACGTTCGTACAAAGGATTGGCATCAAGCGACGCAGTCGACTGGCGATCTGCATTTTCATAAAGGTTGAGCGGGAAGAACGCGCCACCAAAGGCATAGCCGGGCGAATTGGGATCGAAGATATCCTCAAACCGGCCATTGCGGTTGACGCGAACCAATTGCGCATAGTCAGGACGCTGATCAAACTTCGAATAATCGAACATGTAATCGGCGGTAAAGTTGCTGCCCTCAGGCTTGAACCGCAATTGCACCATGCCGCTCTTGCCATCAAGATCGTTGGTGCGCCCAGCCAAGGCAGGACCAGCCGCAACAGCCTGCGGGAAAGGATTGGGCGTCAGCTTGATGAACCCGTCACGCTGCTGGATCTGGCCGGAAAGCTTGAGCGAGAACGGCCCGAACGAGGGCAAATCCAGCGATGCGCGCACGCGGCGCTGGTCAAAGTTGCCGTACGACACCTCACCCCGGAAACCCAATTCGCCGCTCGGCATTTTGGGCACAAGGTTCACCGCCCCAGCCAGCGCATTGCGGCCATAGAGCGTGCCTTGCGGACCGCGCAAAATTTCGACGCGCTCAAGATCGGCCACGTCGAAAATCGATCCTTGCGCTTTCGCGATATAAACGCCGTTCAGATAAAGGCCGACCGCCGGTTCCCACGTCACCGCCGGATTGATCGTCACCGAACCGCGAATGGCGATCTGCGAAATCGTCTTGTTCGATGGCGCACGCTCGAACTTCACGTTTGGTGCAATCGAGCCAAGTCCGTCAATCGAGGTGATGCCGCGCGATTCCAGAAACTGGCTGCCCACCGCCGAAATCGCGATCGGCACATCCTGAATGTTTTCCGACCGCTTCTGCGCTGTGACGACAATTTCGCCAATGCCAGAGTTGTTCTCGGCTGAATCCTGCTGTGCGGCCTCCTGCGCGATTGCAGGCATACTTGCGAAGGCGAGCGCGGTCAGGGCCGTGGTGGCAAAAAGGTTCCTCATGATGTTCCCTCTCCAGAACGTGGATACGCAATCGCGTACTCCAATTGAGCCACGACGTTATAATATGGCAGCTTGATAGACAAGATATTTTGATAAACCGCAGATAAAATCTGTAATTTCTACGCAAATCCACCAAAAGCTGATCCAGCCATGCTCATGCAGGCAAAAGCGCAAAACGCCACAAAGTTGCACATTGGTGGCAAGGTATTGACGTCGAGAGAAAGATGCCGGTCTCCTGCCTCGCCACAGATAAATGCCGGCTAAATGCCGGCGACCTTAGATCCCGTTTTCTGCAGGCGTCACTTCGCTGACGCGACAGCGCTAACCGGACCGGCTTCTCGGCAAGTATAAAGCTGGATCGATGCACCCCATAGCCAAGGCCCCCCTTATCATGGTGACCTGTTGGTTCAGCGCTTGACCTGATTTACAACTTTAGAGCGCTTTCCGACCAATCTGGATCACCGTGATTGGTCGGAAAGCGCTCTAATGCTGGCGCTGCGAACAACAGTGCGCACCTGTGCGTAAAGCGATTATCCTGCCAATCGGATCGCTCGATGCTGTCGGCGAAACCTGCATCCTTGGCGTTGGCGCGGTCCTTGCGGG
>JADYXV010000341.1 GCA_020853995.1 Novosphingobium sp. | reverse complement strand
CAGCAGACAATAAGCCTGCGCCCGCCATGGCTGCACCGGATAGCAAGCCTGCGTTCACAGCCGATATGTTGAGCAATTCGCGGTCGAATTGATCTGCAAATGCGGCTAGGCGGCTGCAATGCGCGTTGATCTTTTCGATTTCGAACTCCCGACTGAAAATATCGCCCTGCGCCCGGCTCGTCCGCGTGATTCTGCGCGGCTGCTGGGCGTTTTACATGATGGGCCGCTCCGCGATCTGATCGTGCGGGATTTGCCATTGCTGTTGAACCCCGGTGATGTCCTTGTATTCAACGACACACGCGTGATTCCTGCACAGCTTGAAGGCCAGCGTGGCGATGCCCGGATCGGTGCGACTCTGCACAAGCGAATCGACTTGCGGCGCTGGCAGGCGTTTGTGCGCAACGCCAAGCGTTTGCGGACGGGCGACATAATTGAATTTGGCGCTGGCGTGTCATCCGTTGCAGAAGAACGGCATGCCGATGGCAGTTGGACGCTTTTCTTTGCAGGTGACGAACCGGTCGAGGTGTTGCTTGAACGGGCAGGGCGCATGCCGCTGCCGCCATATATTGCAGGAAAACGGCCGACTGACGATCAGGACCGTACAGATTATCAGACGATGTTCGCGACAAAGGACGGGGCTGTAGCAGCGCCAACTGCAGCGTTGCATTTCACAACCGAACTGCTTGAAGGGTTAAGTGCGCGAGGCGTAAAGACCGAGACGCTGACTTTGCATGTGGGGGCAGGTACGTTTCTACCGGTAAAGGTGGACGATACCGATGATCACGCCATGCATGCTGAATGGGGCACGATTGACGGGCCCACCGCAGACCGGTTGAATGCTGTTCGCGCAGGGAGGAACCGGGTGATCGCCGTCGGCACAACATCATTGCGTTTGCTGGAAAGCGCGACTGGCGAAGACAATGTGATCCGCCCGTTTGAAGGCGATACGTCGATCTTCATAACGCCCGGCTACACATTTCGCGCGATTGATGGTCTGATGACCAACTTTCATTTGCCCAAATCTACGCTGTTCATGCTGGTCAGTGCTTTGATGGGACGCGAGCGTATGCAGGCGGCCTATGCGCATGCCATTGCGAAGGGTTACCGGTTTTACTCCTACGGCGATTCCAGCCTGCTCCTGCCATAAAGCGCAGTTTCGCCTCTGGATCACGCGACTAGCCTCCTCGCAAAAGAGCAAGAGAGGAAGCGCATGATGCCAGCGCACGTACCGGCAGACCGGATCGTCAATTTCGATATCGTCAATCCGCCCGGCGTCGAAGACGATTACTTTGCAAGCTGGAAGACACTGCTCGATGGGCCGGGCATTGTCTGGACCACAGCCAATGGCGGGCATTGGATTGGTGCGCGCGGCGATGTTGTCCGCAGCCTCTGGAACGACTCCGAGCGACTTTCAAACGAATGCCTTGCGGTAACGCCGGGCCTTGGGGACGTGATGCAATTCATCCCGCTCCAGCAGGATGGTGCAGAACATAAAGCCTTTCGCATGGCGGTTATGAAGGGACTTGCTTCCCGCTATGTTGTTGCACTGGAGCCGCGCGTTGTCGAAATTGCCCGCGAACTGATTGCCGATTTGCTGCCGCATGGAGGATGCGATTTCGTGGCGGAATTCGCGGAAATTCTTCCTTTGAATATCTTTCTGTCACTTATCGATGTGCCGTTGGAAGACCGCCCGAGATTGCGCCAACTGGGCGTACAACTGACGCGGCCTGACGGCTCGATGACGGTTGAGGGATTAAAACAAGCCGCCGACGATTATTTGTGGCCGTTCATTCAAAAGCGCATGGCCGAACCAGGCGATGATCTGTTCAGCCATATCCTGTCCGAACCGGTTATGGGACGCAAATGGACAGAGGACGAGGCGCGGCGGATGTGCCGCAACTTGCTGTTTGGCGGATTGGACACGGTTGCAGCCATGTTTGGCATGGTTGCGCTGCATCTGGCGCGTCATCCTGAAGATCAGAAGTTATTGCGCGAGCAGCCTGATCTGATCCCCGCAGCAGCCGATGAATTGATGCGGCGCTATCCCACAGTCGCCGTCAGCCGCAATGCCGTGGCAGATGTGGACGTGGATGGCGTGACGATCCGGCAGGGCGATCTGGTCTATTTGCCCAGCGTCCTTCACAACCTTGATCCTGCAAGCTTTGATTCACCCGATGAGGTGCGCTTTGACCGTGATCTGACCCCGATCCGTCATACGACGATGGGAGTTGGCGCGCATCGCTGTGTCGGAGCTGGTCTGGCTCGGATGGAGGTCATCGTTTTCTTGCGGGAATGGCTCTCGCTTATGCCTGAATTCAGGCTTGATCCGGCACAACCGGTGCGGATGAAAGGGGGTAACGTGGGGGCATGTACCGCCATTCCGCTGGTCTGGCAGGGTATCAGCTAAGCTGAAAACCAGCCCCATATCAGCCGACCGGTAAGCCCCAGACTGACGACAACGAGCAATGGGCGGATCATTTTGGCACCGAATTTGGTGGCAAAGTGTGAGCCGATCCATGCGCCGGTCATTGCGCCTGCGCCCATGCAAAGGCCTAGCAGCCACAAGGCTTGTCCACCAATTGTGAAGACTATTACGCTTGCGACATTGCTGGTGACGTTGAGAAATTTGGTGAGGCCCGTCGCCCTTGTCAGTCCAATGCCTCTGAATCCGACCAGGGTAGTGGCAAAGAACTGCCCAGCACCCGGTCCGAAAAATCCGTCGTAAAACCCGATTCCGCCGGCAACCGGTTTGTAACCATTCTCACTCAACAACGGTTTGCGTTCTTCGTCGGTCATATTGGGCGACAAGACGGTATAGAGCGACACACTGATCAGCAGGATCGGCACAACCAGCTTCAGCACATCAGTGCTAAGCCGCTGGATCGCAAGCGTTCCCGTCAGTGCGCCGATAAATACCACTGCTGCCAGTGGCGCGCTTTGGCGGAAGCTGAACAGGCCGGCCTTGTGATAACGCCATGTCGCCACGGTCGTCCCGCACATCGATTGAACCTTGTTTGTGCCCAATACAACGTGCGGAGGAAGGTTGGTGGACAGTAGGATAGGCATCATGATGAGACCGCCACCACCTGCAACCGCATCAACAAACCCGGACAGCACGGCAACGCACGTGAGTGCAGGGTAAAGCCACAGTTCGATTTGCGTAGGGTCAAGCATTTGCGCGCCTTGGCGAATAGGCTTAAGGGCCGCAAACTCTTTTTGCCGAGCATGCAGCACATGACCCGTTTTGCCTTCGATATTCACGCCACTGATGGCAAAGCCCGCACCGGTACGATCCGCATGAAGCGCGGCGACATTCGTACGCCTGCGTTCATGCCGGTGGGCACCGCTGCCACGGTCAAGGCAATGAAAGTGGAGGATGTGCGTGCGGCGGGCGCGGAGATCATCCTTGGAAACACGTATCATCTGATGCTGCGCCCGGGGGCAGAACGGATGGCGCGACTGGGCGGTTTGCACAAGTTCATGGGCTGGGATCGCCCGATCCTGACCGATAGCGGCGGCTATCAGGTGATGAGTTTGTCGGACTTGCGCAAGATCACCGAAGAAGGCGTGACCTTTGCCAGCCATCTGGATGGATCGCGCCACATGCTCAGCCCGGAACGTTCGATGGAAATCCAGCGCTTGTTGGGCTCGGACATCGTGATGTGCTTTGACGAATGCCCGCGCGCTGACCAACCGCGGGACGTAATCGCCAAATCGATGGAAATGTCGATGCGTTGGGCGAGGCGCAGCCGCGACGGATTTGATTCAGGTGGCGAACATGCGGAACGCTCGGCCTTGTTCGGCATCCAGCAAGGCGCTTTGGACGAAGGCCTGCGCAAGGCCAGTGCCGATGCCCTGACGGATATCGGCTTTGATGGATATGCCATCGGCGGGCTCGCCGTGGGTGAGGGGCAGGAGGCACTGTTCGCCACGCTCGATTTTGCGCCGCAGCAGCTACCGGCAGACCGTCCACGCTATCTTATGGGCGTGGGGAAACCTGATGACCTGGTGGGGGCTGTAGAGCGCGGCGTTGACATGTTCGATTGCGTGCTGCCCACGCGCTCTGGTCGCAACGGGCAGGCCTTTACGTGGAACGGGCCGCTTAACATGCGCAACGCGCGCCACGCCGAGGACATGGGGCCACTGGACGAACGCTGCCCATGCCCGACCTGCACGAAGTTCAGCCGCGCTTACCTTAATCATCTGATCAAATCGGGCGAGATGTTGGGCGCGATGCTGCTGACAGAGCACAACTTGTGGTTTTACCAGCAATTGATGGCCGGAATGCGCGCAGCGATTGCCGAGAGCCGCTTCTCGGCGTTTGCTGCGGACTTCCGCCGGAACTATTTATCGCGTTAGGCTGCTATGCCTTGCGGGTCGTCTTCCAGATCGGGTGAGCCCACTTCCAGCTTCGAATCCTTGTAAGGATAGAACATTCCCGATCGTGGATCGAGAAAGCCTGCGCCTATGGCAAAGGCTTGACGCTGGGCGGTGAGTAGATCCGGATACCATTTGCCGGTGCGATGCGGGGTAACAAAGCGATAATGCGACATGTCTGGATAATGGATCGCAGGCTTGGCGGTTCCCACAATCCGTCGCAAATTATCGATAAAAAACAAAATCCAACACGCCATTCACAGATACGAAAAAGGCGGAGTTTGCACCCCGCCTTTCCGTATCTGTTGTAAGACGAGAAATCTTAGCGCGAATAGAATTCGACGACCAAGTTTGGTTCCATCTTCACTGGATAAGGCACTTCGTCCAGCGTTGGCACGCGGGTAAAGGTTGCCTTGTCAGCGTCGGTTGAAACGTAATCTGGAACGTCACGCTCTGGCAGGGTCTGCGCTTCGGCGATCAGGGCCATTTCCTTGGCCTTCTTGCCAAGGCTGATCACGTCACCGGGGCGAACGCGACGCGAGGCGATGTTGCACTTCACGCCGTTCACATAGATGTGACCGTGCGAAACAACCTGACGGGCCGAGAAGATGGTTGGTGCGAACTTGGCGCGATACACGACCATATCGAGGCGCTGTTCGAGCAGGCCGATCAGGTTCTGACCGGTATCGCCCTTCATCTTCGCCGCTTCCTGATAGGTGCGCTTGAATTGCTTTTCGGTCACGTCACCGTAATAGCCACGCAGCTTCTGCTTGGCGCGCAGCTGGATGCCGAAGTCCGACACCTTGCTCTTGCGGCGCTGGCCGTGCTGACCGGGACCGTACGAAAGACGGTTTACCGACGACTTTGGACGACCCCAGATGTTTTCACCGAGGCGACGGTCAATTTTATACTTGGATGCCTTGCGCTTGGACATGCGCTACCCTTCAATTTGCAATGCTTCAGCCCTGCGCCGAAGTTTCTAGTCCCGGAACCGCACCATTCCGCCATTTGCAGAATGCGGCCACCGCTTCACCGGGAGTGCGAGGCCAATTGCGAAGCGCGGCCAAGAACAGAGAATGCCGCCTATGTCAAGGGTACCTGCCATAGACATTGGTAAGAATTGGGCGTTTATACTGGTAAGATGCTTGAAATGCCGCCCCAGCAAGACACCTCTGCGCTGCCGGATAGCGCCGCTGACGACATTGCTGCAATCGATCAGGAAATACTGTTGCTGTTGTCACGGCGCTTTGCGTTGGCGCGCACGTCTGGCGAAGGCGCATGGCTTGACGAGGATGAGCGGCGCGCAGGTATAGGTGCGATCCGCAGCAAAGCCTTTGAATTGGGCGTGCCGGTAAGCCTTGTCGTTGATTTTTGGGATCGGCTTGCCGATGCATCGGCAGCCTTGAACCATCAGGCCAAGAGCCGATAAGCCCAGAGCCCGGGCCCCTAATCGCGAGGATCACCCGGTTTTGATCCGGGCCTGCGCCGTAATACGCTAAGCACTCCGCGCAAAGTCCGCACTTCCAAGTGATTCCACCCGGCCTTGGTCAGAACTGATCGCAATGTTCGGCGTGTGGTTACAGCCCGGCTTTCAAGCTCAAAATAACCGCGCGGTTCTAGCATTGCGCACAGTTGGTCAAAAAAGCCCTCAAAATCCTCCTGAGGGGCAGGGGGAAGGATGTCCTCGACCGTCGGCTGTACCAGGTCTGCATTGCCATCAACGCTGCTACGAGCGTGCTTTGACCATTCATAGGCGCACAAAATTACCGCTTGCGCCAGATTGAGCGAAGCAAATTCGGGATTGATCGGAACGGTAATGATGGCGCGGGCCAAAGCGACGTCGTCCGTTTCCAGCCCGGACCGTTCAGGACCGAACACGAAAGCGCTGCGCCCCGGCGCGATGATAATGTCGCGTGCCGCTTCTTCCGGGGTAAGGACCGGCTTGGTTACGCCGCGCTTGCGCACGGTCGTTGCATAGACGTGGGCGCAATCGGCCACGGCATCAGCCAGCGATTCAAACACCTGCGCCTTTTCGAGCACGATATCGGCTCCGGCCGCTGCTGGCCCCGCCGACGGATTGGGCCAACCGTCGCGCGGGGTAACGAGGCGCAATTCGACCAAGCCGAAGTTCAGCATCGCACGGGCGGCCTTGCCGATGTTTTCGCCCAATTGCGGGCGCACCAGCACAATGACTGGCTGACGGCTTTGGAGAGCGGTCACTTCTCGCCTGTCCCGAGGCCGCTTACTTCTTTGACGCTGCTGGCGAATTCTTCAAAGTCGCGCGCTTCGGTGAAATCGCGATAGACGCTGGCAAAGCGTATGTAGGCGACGCTATCAAGCTGGCGTAAGCCTTCCATTACCATTTCACCGATAACTTTGGACGGCACTTCGGCATCGCCCATTGTTTCGATCTGGCGCTGGATGCCGGAGACCAGTTGGTCGAGCCGTTCTTGCGCCACCGGGCGTTTGCGGCAAGCGAGCGAAACGGATTGTTCGATCTTTGACCGGTCAAACGGTTCACGCCGCTCTCCGCTTTTCACCACAAGCACTTCACGCAATTGCACGCGTTCAAACGTGGTGAACCGCGCCCCGCAACCCTCGCACTGCCGACGCCGGCGGATCGAGGTGTTATCCTCGCTCGGCCGGCTGTCTTTTACCTGGCTGTTGTCATGGGCACAGAACGGGCAGCGCATCGGTTAGCGTTTGATTCGCTGCCAGAAGGCGAAACCGGCGCCAACGGCAAGGCCAAGCGGCAAGGACACGACAGGCAGAAGCACGCCCGCAACCGCCCCGATTGCGGCACCGGCCAAAACGGGCTTTGTCGATGGATGGGCCATGCCCTGTTTGGCCATGCCCGAGATTTCGTCCTTGGCACGGGCGGCGAGATCATTGTTGTCGTTCATGGAATTATAGCTCCGGGTACACTGGGAAGCGTGCACACAGTTCGGCAACGCGATCGCGCACCCGCTGTTCCACCTGACCATCACCTTCTTCGCCATTGCGCGCAAGGCCATCGACAACTTCGCTGATCAACTTGCCGATCTGCCGGAACTCTTCCTCACGGAAACCGCGCGTTGTGCCAGCGGGTGTGCCAAGGCGGATGCCCGAGGTGACGAAGGGTGAACGCTTGTCAAACGGCACGCCGTTCTTGTTGCAAGTGAGCCATGCGCGATCGAGGCCCTTTTCAGCTGCCTTGCCGGTGACATCCTTGGCTGACAGGTCGACCAGCATCAGATGGTTGTCGGTTCCGCCTGATACGATGCCGAGGCCTGCATCTTTCAGGCTTTCGGCCAGAGCCTTGGCGTTTGCGACGATCTGGTGCGCATAAGCTTTGAATTCAGGACGCAGCGCTTCGCCAAAAGCGACAGCCTTGGCGGCGATGACGTGGACCAGCGGTCCGCCTTGCAGGCCGGGGAACACAGCAGTGTTGAATTTCTTGGCCAGCGCTTCATCGTTGGTCAGGATGATGCCCGAACGCGGCCCGCGCAGGCT
>JADYXV010000340.1 GCA_020853995.1 Novosphingobium sp. | reverse complement strand
TGATGGCGTGCGTTATGGCTTGCGCGATCTGCCCGATGGCGCGGGCCTGCAAGACATGTATGCCGCCACCCGCGCCGCCGGCTTCGGGCCAGAGGTGAAGCGCCGCATCATGATCGGCACTTATGTTCTATCGGCAGGCTTCTACGATGCCTATTACACACAGGCCCAGAAGGTCCGCGCCCTGATTGCGCGCGATTTCACCGAAGCGTTCAAGCTGGTTGACGTGATCCTCGCCCCGACCGCGCCGTCATCGGCCTTCGCGCTGGGCGAAAAGAGCGCAGACCCGCTGGAAATGTACCTGAACGACGTGTTCTCAGTGCCTGCCAGCCTTGCGGGCCTGCCTGCGATGTCGGTGCCCGCAGGCTTGGACCGCAGCGGCTTGCCGCTCGGCCTGCAAGTGATTGGCAAGGCATTCGACGAGCAAGGCGTTCTCAACGCCAGCCTCGCGCTCGAACAGCGTGCGCAGTTTACAGCCCGTCCGGCAAAGTGGTGGTAAGATGAGCGAATATCGTATCCAGGGCGACACCGGCGAATGGGAGGTCGTGGTCGGCCTTGAAGTCCATGCGCAGATCACCACCAATGCCAAGCTCTTTTCCGGCGCCGCGACGGCGTTCGGGGCTGAACCGAACACGCAAGTGAGCCTGGTGGACGCCGCGATGCCCGGCATGTTGCCTGTGCCGAACCGCGAATGCATCCGGCAGGCCGTGCGCACCGGCATGGCGATCAACGCGCAGATCAACAAATGGTCGCGGTTTGACCGTAAGAACTACTTCTACGCCGATTTGCCGCAGGGCTATCAGATCAGCCAGCTTTACCACCCTATCGTGGGTGAGGGCGCGATTGAAATCCAGCTGGACGACAAGAACCCCGATACCAAGAAGACAATCGGGGTTGAGCGCATCCACGTGGAGCAGGACGCAGGCAAGCTGATGCACGATCAGCACCCTACGATGTCCTATGTCGACCTGAACCGCTCGGGTGTGGCGCTGATGGAAATCGTCAGCCGCCCTGACATGGGATCGCCTGCCGAGGCTGGGGCTTATCTGTCCAAGCTGCGCACGATCCTGCGCTTCGTCGGCTCGTGCGATGGCAACATGGACCAGGGCTCGATGCGGGCTGACGTCAACGTTTCGGTGCGCAAGCCGGGCGGTGAACTGGGCACGCGGACCGAGACGAAGAACGTCAACTCCGTGCGCTTCGTGATGGCTGTGGTCGAACAGGAAGCCAAGCGGCAGGTCGCGCTGATCGAGGACGGCGGCAAAGTCGTGCAGGAAACGCGCCTGTATGATCCTGATCGCAACGAAACCCGTTCGATGCGGTCAAAGGAAGACGCGCACGATTACCGCTATTTCCCTGATCCCGATCTGCTGCCGCTGGAACTGGATGACGCGTTTCTTGAAGAATGCCGCGCCAGCCTGCCCGAACTGCCTGACGCAAAGCGCCAGCGCTATGAAACGGCGCTTGGCCTTTCGGCTTACAACGCCAGCGTATTGACCGCAGAAGTTGAAACCGCGCGCTGGTTCGAACTGCTGCTGGCAGAAACCGCGGCCAAGGCGAACAAGCCCGAAGCCGATGTGGCCAAGCAGGCCGCCAATTGGCTGATCTCGGAATTGTTCGGCGCGCTGAACAAGCTTGGCAAAAGTCTCGAAACCTCACCCATCAGCCCTGCGGCCGGTGCAGAACTGCTTGCTCTGGTGGCCGATTCCACCATCTCTGGCTCCATCGCCAAGCAAGTGCTGGAAAAGATGCTTGAAACCGGTGACGGTGCGGCAGTCATCGTAGAACGCGACGGCCTGAAACAGACGACCGATACTGGCGCGATCGAAGCGGCTATCGACACCATTCTGGCCAACAATGCCGACAAGGTTGAGCAGTACAAATCAGGCAAGGAAGCCCTGTTCGGCTTCTTCGTCGGACAAACAATGAAGGCGATGCAAGGCAAAGCCAACCCGCAAATGATCAACGATCTTTTGAAGAAAAAGTTGGCGTAAGGGATCATCAAAGGGGAAGGCGCGATGCCTTCCCCTTGGTCAATTCAGGCCCGCGTCCCTTCCATCGGGAAAGTGCCAAACATCCCTGCCGTTACCGTGCCGGTCAGCGTTTCGCCATCAATGGTGGCTTTGCAGTCCAGCGTCATGGGCATGGGCGTGGTCATTTTCATCTGCCAGATCAGGGTGTTGCCCTCAACCTTGCCAGATTCGACGTCCATCGACCCCATTTGGCCGATATTGTTGCCAGTGAAGCTGTCGCCATCCGGGTTGACGGTAAAGGTGCTGGTCTGGTCGCCCATAGGGGTTTTGGTGACGCAATTGTAAATGCCTGCAACGGACATGGGTCTCTCTCCGGTTGTTACCGGCCGAAGATTATCTACAAACATGTCAATAGCAAGGCAGATCGCCCCCTCCCCGTCAGAGGAGGGGGTAAAGGTTTGTCCTATTTTGCTTCGGGCACTTCCTCGATTGGCAAGCCGAGGGTCTCCAATTGCGGCTTAACCTTGGCGGCATCGCCCACCACAACCCAGACCATGCCATCCATCGTGATCTTTGAACGGAATGCCTTGTCAGCATCGGCAGTAGTCATCTTGTCGTATTTGGCCGCCAGCGTTTCGTAGTAATCATCGGGGCGCTTGTAATTGATGATCTT
The DNA here is from genome assembly GCA_020853995.1 of Novosphingobium sp. Taxonomy (GTDB): domain Bacteria; phylum Pseudomonadota; class Alphaproteobacteria; order Sphingomonadales; family Sphingomonadaceae; genus Novosphingobium. The sequence goes on along the minus strand of JADYXV010000340.1, from coordinate 9,732 downwards.
GGCCATGCCATCCAGTACCGCGCCGCTGGTCTCGAACATGCCAGGCAGTTCACGTGCGCTGCTCTTGGTTGACCAATCGAGTTCAACCGGCTTCACTCCGTTGGTGCTTGAAAATGCGCGGATTTCCTTGCGGATTTCAGCGATCGCCTCTCCCGTGCGGTCGGTTTGGACAGGTGCGACTACGCGGAAGCTGATGCGGTCAAGCGGCTCGGTCACGCCGTTGTAAGTGCCGTAACTCCAGCCCTTGTTCTCGCGCAGATTCATGTTGATCCGGCCCAGGAAGTTGCCACCAAGAATGTCGTTGGCAGTGCCCAGTGCGAGCAGATCGTCAGTGCCCTTGGCATCGATAACTTTGCCACCCAAGATATAGGACTGCGGCGACCCGGGGCGGTTTACCAGAATGACGCGCGCCTTGGGTGCCGGGATCGGTGCAGAGAAGTCCTTGACCGGACGGGCCATGCGGTTAGCCTTCCAGTTGCCAAAAGATCCTTCGAGGATCTTGACCACCTGATCCAGCGTGGTGTCGCCTACGACAAAGATTCTGGCCGTATCGGGGCGGAACCAGCGCGCATGGAATCCTGCCAGATCCTCACGCTTGAGCGTTTGGACCACCGCGGGATCACCACTGCCGCTGGGCGGAAATGCATAAGGGAACTGCGTGCCATAAAGAGCCGGATTGAGCACGCGTGCGGCCAGTGCCGAGGGGTTCTTCATCTCGGCTGCAATACCGGTGAGTTGTTGCGTGCGCACGCGCTCCAGCTCTGCGGGATCAAGCGCCGGATGCAGCACTACGTCAGATAGCAGGCCAAGCGAGGGCGCAAGATTGGAGGACAGCGCATCGAGCTGGAACGAAGTCATGTCCGAATTGGCCGAAAGGCGGATGTTGGCACCCAAGCGTTCCTTTTCACGCGCCAAGGCCGAACTATCAAGCTTTTGCGTGCCCTCGTTCATCAGATTCAGCAGCAAGGACTGTGTGCCCAGTGCCGATTTCGGATCAGCCGCATAGCCTGCGTCAAAACTGATGCGGACGGAAACCGTGGGGACGGCGGTGCGCCGCGCGAAATAGACCGGGATGCCGTTTTTCAGTGTAGCGCGCTCAATCGTCGGGAAATCCAGCGGCGTCAGTTCGCCCACCGCAGGAAGTTTCGAACGATCAGCCGGACCGACGCTGGCGACGGGCGCACCTTTTGCAAGTGCATCGGGATCGCGGAAATATGCGGGGTGGCCGCCGGATGCCTCTTTGGTAAAGAAGCCGGCGCGCCCTTCGCCGCCTTGTTCACGCGCACCGGGCTCCACCGTCAGTGCGAAAACAGGTCGTGTCAGCCACTTCTGCATGGCAGCGGTCACGTCGACAGGCTTCATCGCAGCGATGCGTGCCAGTTCCGTGCGATAATGTTGTGGATCACCGTTGTAGAGCAGCCCTTCGGCCAGTGTGGGCGCTTTGCCAGCGCCGCCGCCGGTGGTTTCCAACCCGCGGATTTCGCCCGCAGTGGCCGATGTCGCCGCCCGCAGCATTTCATCGGCGGTCGGCCCTTCCTTGATGAATTTTGCGATTTCGGCGTCTAGTGCAGCAGCAACTTTGGCCACGTCCTGACCAGGTGTTACGTCGGCCATCACTTCGAATTGTCCCGCTTGCGCAAAAATCGATGCACTTGACGAAACTGCGACGGCTACCTTTTGTTGCCGGACGAGTGCGTCATCCAGGCGTGACGAGGCCAGTCCGCCCAAAACCGATGCTGCCAGATCGAGCGGCAGGTAATCAGGATTGTCCAGCCCCGGCACGGCCCACGTGCGATAAATGCGTGTGGTGGCCACTTGATCCTTGATCGTCTTGGCAAGGGGGGCGGGCAGTGTTGGCACCGGTGCGCTGACCTGCTTTACCGCCGGGCCAGACGGGATGTCACCGAACCACTTGGCCACTTTGGCCTTGGCTGTTGCCACATCAACATCGCCTGCCAGCACAAGAATTGCGTTGTTGGGGGCATAATTGTCCTTGAACCAGCCCTTCACATCATCAAGGCTTGCCGAATCAAGGTCGGCCATCGAACCGATGGTGGAGTGGTGATAGGGATGGCCTGAAGGATACAGGTTCTCAAGTTGTTCGTACTCGACCATGCCAAAGGGGTTGTTGTCCCCCTGCCGCTTTTCGTTTTGCACCACGCCGCGCTGGTTATCGAGAACCTTCTGCGTCACTGCGCCAAGCAGATGGCCCATACGGTCGCTTTCCATCATCAGCGTCATGTCCAGCGCGCCGGTGGGTACGGTCTGATAGTAGTTCGTGCGATCAAACCACGTCGTGCCATTCGCATCGGTCGCGCCCACTTGCGTCAATGGCTGGAAGAAGTCGCCGGGCACGTTTTCGGTGCCATTGAACATCAGGTGTTCAAACAAGTGCGCAAAGCCGGTTTTGCCTTTCGGCTCATGCTTTGAACCCACACCATACCAGATCGATACCGCCACAACCGGCGCTTTGCGATCCGTGTGGACCAGAACCGTCAACCCGTTGTCCAGCTTGAAGCTGTCATAAGGGATCTGCACTTTGCTGACCAGATCGGCCAGCGGGGCAGGTGCCATTGAAGCCGGTTGTGCTTCTTTTGCGATGGCCTGGATGGGCAATGTTGCGGCGATGGCAAGCAGGCTGGTCGAAATAAGTCTCTGCATGGTGTTCCCGAAGTTTTGACGGCAGCTTGGTATGCTCGCCATGATGAACGTTGGCTTAGAGCAATGTGCAGTTGTACGAAATTGCTCGATGCCAGGCAAAAATTAGTTTGTATGGAAACTTTCTAACCGCCAAGATCACGCATGCAAGAGGGCCGTGCCAAAGGGCAGGTGCCGCTATCGCCAATTCGACAAACGACCGAGAGAGACCGATGAACGTCAAGCCCACCCTTATCGCCGCTTTGTTTGCTACTGTCGCCACGCCCGTCATGGCGCAAGATCCGGCCTTTAATGCAGAAGCAGTGCGCGCCCACGTTACATTCCTTGCCGATGATCTGCTTGAAGGCCGCGATACCGGTTCGCGCGGGTATGATATCGCTGCCAACTATGTTGCTTCCCAATTTATCGCGATGGGATTGAAGCCAGCGGCGGCAGACGGCACGTTTTTCCAGAAGATGACTGTGCGTGAGGCGCGTCTGGAGGGCACGCCCAAACTGACGCTCAATTTCAGTGGCAAAGACACGGTCATGTCAGACACCGCGCTAGTGCTTGTCCGGCCAAGCCTGAGCGAGAAGGCGGTTACGCTGGAAGCGCCGATGGTCTTTGCAGGGTTTGGCTTTGATCGCCCCGAACTCGGCTTTGACGATTACAAAGGCCTTGATGTTAAGGGCAAGATCGTTGTCGTGCTGACCGGCTTTCCCAAAGGAACACCCAGCGAACTGGGCGCCCACCTCAACTCTGACAAGGCGTTGATGGCGATGAAGCGTGGCGCGATTGCGGTTATCGCCATCCCGACAATCGAAGATACCGCGCGCCGGTCATGGACCAAGCGCGTGGAATTGTCCGATAGTCCGGCCAAAGGCTGGGTCGGTGCTGATGGCGTGGCGTTCAATCGTGCGCCGGGGATCAAGGCTTCTGTAGCACTCAACCCCGATGCTGCAGCGCCTTTGTTTGCCGCTGCAAAGAAGCCTTTGGACAGGATTCTGGCACAAGCGAACAAGCAGGGGGGCAGGCCAAAGGGCTTCGTGCTTCCGGGCAAGGCCAGCCTTTCCTACGCCAGCGCCTGGAAGGATGTGCGCAGCGCCAATGTTGTCGCCATGCTGCCCGGTAGCGATGCAAAGTTGAGCGGCGAATTCATCGGGATGACGGCGCACCTTGATCACATCGGCATTCATGGCAAAGGTGATGACACATTAAACAATGGCGCGATGGACAATGCATCCGGTGTTGCCACCATGATTGAAGTGGCCAAAGTCATCGCCAAGGAAAAGCCCCGCCGTTCCGTGTTGTTTGCAGCGCTGACGGGTGAGGAAGGCGGGTTGATCGGCTCTGATTTTCTGGCCCGCAACCCGCTGGCAAAAAGCGATTTGGCCGCTGTGGTCAACTTCGATATGCCGGTGTTGACCTACATGTTCTCCGACGTTGTCGCGTTCGGCGCTGAAAACTCCACGATGGGTCCGGTCGTGGCTGAGGCTGCGCGCAAGGCTGGGATCAAGCTGTCGCCCGATCCGATGCCCGAAGAAGGCCTGTTCACCCGCTCTGACCATTACCGATTCGTGCAGCAGGGCGTGCCCGCCGTGTTCATGATGACGGGCTTTGAAGGTCCCGGCGAAAAGGCCTTCCGCGATTTCCTCAAGACCAACTATCACCAGCCCAGTGATGACTTGAAGCTGCCTTTCAACTGGGATGCCGCTGCTTTGTTTGCGAAGGTCAATTACTTCACCGTCCAAACGCTGGCCAATGCCGATGAACGCCCGCGCTGGTATGCAGGCAGCTTCTTTGGCAAGGAATTTGCGCCAAGTGCGCCGAAGGCTGCTGATCCGGTAAAGTAAGTTTTTCACGCAGAGATGCGGAGAAGAAAGGGAGACGCTGAGGGCGAAGGGGAGGAGGGCCTGCGGCGCAGCCACCCTCAAACCTTCCCTTTCTCCGCGTCTCATCTTCTTCTTTGCGCCTCTGCGTGAACCCCTCTTGCGCAAGAGCAACGCCATTCCATCTGCAAGCGGTGTAGCTTTTTCCCAAGCGCGGCTCTTGTGTTGCAAATAAGTAACACCATGTTGGGCGCAACAGGAGGATACTCACCGATGAACCTCGAAAAATTCACCGATCGCGCCAAGGGCTTTTTGCAAGCCGCGCAGACTGTTGCCATCCGCATGAGCCATCAGCGGATCACGGCAGAACATATCCTGAAAGCCTTGCTCGAAGATAGCGAAGGCATGGCCAGCGGCTTGATCCAGCGCGCGGGCGGCAATGCCGCGATGGCGCAGACCGAAGTCGACAAGGCGCTGGGCAAACTGGCTGCCGTTTCAGGCTCGGGCGCGCAACAGACGCCGGGCCTTGATAACGATGCCGTGCGCGTGCTCGATTCCGCCGAACAGATCGCTACCAAATCGGGCGACAGCTTTGTCACGGTTGAGCGCATGCTGGTTGCACTTGCGCTCGCCACCACAACCGCTGCGGGCCAGGCGCTCAAGGCGGCGAACGTGACCCCGCAAGCGCTGGAAGCGGCGATCAGCGATCTGCGCGGTGGCCGCAATGCCGACAGCGCCAGCGCCGAAAACGCCTATGACGCGATGAAGAAATACGCGCGCGACCTGACGCAGGCGGCGCGTGAGGGCAAGCTTGATCCCGTCATCGGGCGCGACGAGGAAATCCGCCGCACCGTGCAAATCCTTGCTCGACGCACCAAGAACAACCCTGCACTGATTGGCGAACCCGGCGTGGGCAAGACCGCCATTGCCGAAGGCCTTGCCTTGCGTATCGCCAATGGCGATGTGCCCGACAGCCTCAAGGACCGCCGCCTGATGTCGCTCGACATGGGGTCGCTCATTGCGGGCGCAAAGTATCGCGGCGAGTTCGAGGAACGCCTCAAGGCCGTGCTCGACGAGGTTAAGGGCGCCGAGGGCGAGATCATCCTGTTCATCGACGAGATGCACACCCTGATCGGTGCGGGCAAAGGCGAAGGCGCTATGGATGCATCGAACCTGCTGAAGCCTGCGCTCGCGCGGGGCGAACTGCACTGCATTGGCGCAACCACGCTGGATGAATACCAGAAGTATGTGGAGAAAGACCCCGCATTGCAGCGCCGGTTCCAGCCGGTGTTCGTGGGCGAACCGACCGTTGAGGACACGATCAGCATCCTGCGCGGGATCAAGGACAAGTATGAACTCCACCACGGCGTGCGCATTGCCGACAACGCGATTGTCGCTGCCGCCACGCTATCGCACCGCTATATCGCGGACCGCTTTCTGCCGGACAAAGCCATCGATCTGATGGACGAGGCCGCCAGCCGCATCCGCATGGAAGTGGAAAGCAAGCCCGAGGAAATCGAGAAGCTGGATCGCAAGATCATCCAGCTCAAGATCGAGGAGATGGCGCTTGCCAAGGAAACCGATGCGGCATCGAAAGACCGTTTGGCAAACTTGCGCGAAGAACTGGCCAACCTTGAACAGCAATCGTCGGAACTGACCACACGCTGGCAGAACGAACGCGACAAGATCGCGGCCGAAGGCAAGATCAAGGAAGCTTTGGATGCTGCCCGCAGCGAACTGGAAGTGGCGCAACGCAATGGCGATCTGGCCAAGGCCGGAGAGCTTGCCTATGGCCGCATCCCCGATCTGGAAAAGCAACTGGTCGAAGCCGAGGGCGTCAGCCAGAACGCGATGCTACGCGAGGAAGTGAACGCCGACGACATCGCTGCTGTGGTCAGCAAATGGACCGGCGTTCCTGTTGAACGTATGCTGGAGGGCGAGCGCGAAAAGCTTCTGAAAATGGAGCACGTTATCGGCGAACGCGTCATCGGCCAGAAGGATGCGGTTCTCGCTGTGTCCAAAGCGGTGCGCCGCGCGCGGGCGGGCTTGCAAGACCCCAACCGCCCGCTGGGCAGCTTCCTGTTCCTTGGCCCCACCGGCGTTGGCAAGACCGAATTGACCAAGGCGCTGGCCGGTTTCCTGTTTGATGATGACAGTGCGATGGTCCGCATCGACATGTCGGAGTTTATGGAAAAGCACTCGGTCAGCCGCTTGATCGGTGCGCCTCCAGGCTATGTTGGTTATGATGAAGGTGGTGTTCTTACCGAAGCGGTTCGCAGGCGACCCTATCAGGTCGTGCTGTTCGACGAGGTGGAAAAGGCGCATTCCGATGTGTTCAACGTGCTGTTGCAAGTCCTCGACGATGGCCGTCTGACCGATGGGCAGGGCCGCGTGGTTGATTTCACCAACACGCTGATCATCCTCACCAGCAACCTTGGCAGTCAATACCTCGCCAATCTTGAGGATGGACAGGATGTGGCCAGCGTCGAACCGCAAGTGATGGACATTGTGCGCGGTCACTTCCGGCCTGAATTCCTGAACCGGTTGGACGAGATCATCCTGTTCCACCGTCTGGGCCACGAACACATGGCCCCGATCGTGGAAATCCAGGTCGGTCGCGTGCAAAAGCTGTTGAAGGATCGCAAGATCATGCTGGCTCTCACCGACAGTGCAAAGCGCTGGCTAGGCCGTGTCGGCTATGATCCGGTCTATGGCGCTAGGCCATTGAAGCGCGCGGTGCAGCGCCATTTGCAAGATCCGCTTGCTGAACGTTTGCTGGCAGGGGAAATTCCCGACGGCAGCACAGTTACGATTGATGAAGGCGATGGCGCGCTGTCGTTCGCCGTCGGCTGATCTGTCTGGGGCATTAAAAAGGGGGCGGTTCCTTGCGGAGCCGCCCCATTCAGGTCGCCGGCAGGGGGACCGGCGAGGGTAACTTCAGATCAGAGCAGTTTCCACGTAACCGGGACGATAACCGTGGTCGCGCCGCCTGGCGGTGGTGGAACCGATCCGGCGCGCGTCGGCATGGCCAGCGCTTCCTTGTCCAGCGTGGTAGAACCCGACGGGGCAACCAGTTCGGTACGCTCGATCGCGCCGCCCGAACCGACATAGACCTTCACTTTGGCGGTGCCTTCCTCGCCGCGCATCTGTGCCGTGCGGGGATAGGTCTGCTTTGACGCGATGATCCGCGAAACTTGGCGCTGCCAGTCGGCTGACTGGGCAAAGGCCGCTGTCATGGTCATCGACAAAGCGGTCAGTCCAACCGCAATTTTTCCGATCATCTTCATTTGTTAAGCTCCTTTGTGGTGGCAGGTCGTTCAGGTGTAAAATTGGCAAGGTTCAAATCAGAACTCGTCCCAGTCATCCGCATCGGCCTTGAGCGCGGTGTTACCGACAACCATCGGGGCATGGTTTGTCGGGGCTGGCCGATATGTCTCGGCAGGGGGGGAATAGGGCACGTGTGGCTCGTGCCGGGCAGGCCGCGCTTCGGCAAAGCGGGTTGTGCTGCCGCTCAACTGGAAGCGGCCCAATTGCTCAACCAGAGCCACAGTCTCGGTGGCCAGATTGCGCGTACCGGCTGAACTTTCCTCTACCATTGCAGCATTCTGCTGCGTGAAGGAGTCCATCGATCCCACCATAGCCGAAATGTCGGCAATGCCGGCGGCCTGCTGCCCGGCAGCTTCGGCAATCTGTTCAACCAGAGTCGATACGGCGCTCACTTCGGCCACGATCTGGCGCAATGCCTCGCCGCTGGACTCCACCAGAGCCACACCGCCGCTGATTTCGTCTGTGCTTTTGCCAATCAATTCGCGGATCGATTTTGCGGCATCGGAAGAGCGCTGTGCCAAGGCCCGCACTTCGGTGGCAACCACGGCAAAGCCTTTGCCTGCATCACCGGCGCGGGCGGCTTCAACGCCTGCGTTCAGCGCCAGCAAGTTGGTCTGAAACGCAATGCCATCGATAACGCCAACAATCTCGGCCATCTCGCGCGAGCTGGTTTCGATGCTGCGCATGGCGGCAACTGCACGGTTGGCAGTGTCGCCAACGCCTTCGGCCGTATTTCGCGCAACAGTCAGCCGCGAGCTGGTCTGCTGGACGTTTTCCGCCGTTGAGCGGACCGAGGTGGTGAACTCGCCCAATGTGCGGGACGTTTCGGCCAGTGAATTGGCCTGCTGTTCCGTGCGCAGCGACAGATCGGTGGCGGCGCTGGCGATTTCGTCCGTGCCCAGTTTGATCGTGTTGCAACCATCGGCAATCTTCCTGAGCACGCGCTCAAGCGAGATGACTGCGGCATTGTAGTCTACGTGCAGCTTTGCCAGCGCGCCACTGCCGTTCTCCGGCACGCGGTGCGTCAGCTTGCCTTCGGCCAGCGCCGTCAGTCCTTCGCCAATGGCATCGATGGTGACTTGTGTTTCGCGGGCGCGGGCGTTCTCAGATTCGGCACGGGCATGGTCAGAGGCAAACACATCGCGGAACTGGTCCAGTGCACGGGCGAGCTGGCCCAGTTCATCCTTGCGGCCCAGACCCGGCACAATGACAGCATGATTGCCGCCGATCAGGCTGCCGACCGCATCGGACATCCGGATGACCGGCCGCGCAATGTCGCGCATGAAAAGGGCCAGCAAGCCGAGCGCTGTCACAACGCCTACGCCGATTGCTGCAAGGGTAAACTTGCGAGCCGAGGCCGAAATCAGCTCACTTTGCGCAGCCACGGCATCGGCTGTCTTCTGATTGATTTCAATCGCCGCCAGAATTGCGTCTTCCAGAGCATAGAAGGAATCGAGTGCTTCGGAATCATGCATGGCTTGCGCAGCGGGACCATTGCCTGCCAGAGCGAGTGCTTGCATCTGGTCATCCTGCTGGATGGCTGTACCCCATGCTTCGCGAATGGCGGTCAACGCTGCTTTTTGTTCCGGTGTTACCGACAGCTTTTCATATTCGGCCAGTCCGCCATCAATGACGATGCGGGCGTTCTTCAACATTTTCTGGCCGCGCGCTGCGCTCTCGGGCGTTGTCGCGTCGAACATTTCGTCCTGCTTGAGGCGGTATTGCGAGGTGTAGGCGTGAATGTCGCCCAACGTACCGGCGGCAGGAATCCAGCGGTCCCGCTGTTCGGCGGCAATCGTGTTAACTTCGCCAATCTTCGAGATGGCGAACAATCCCATCCCGCCCATCACCGCCAATAGCAGTGCAAAGGCAGCTATGAATTTCGCTGAAATGTTGAACTTGAACATCTTCGCTCCCCAAGAGCCAATCGGCATGGTGC
>JADYXV010000339.1 GCA_020853995.1 Novosphingobium sp. | reverse complement strand
TAGGTGTTGCAGGACTCAGCATGGCGATGGCGCCTGCGGTGGCGGGTTCTGTTATCAGTAACGATCTCAGCAAATGCAGTGCGGGCAAAGGCCCGGCAATTCGCGTCAATGTCAACGGCATACAAGGTGGCGCGGGCCGCCTGCGCGTGCACTCCTATCCGGCAACCAAGGCAGCCTGGCTGGCCAAGGGCCGCTGGCTGCATCGCATCGAAAGCAGCGCACGCGCTGGCTCGATGAGCTTCTGCGTGCCAGTCTCGGCAGCGGGCAGCTATGCGATTGCCGTGCGGCACGACAAAAACGCCAATGGCAAAACCGATCTGTCTTCGGATGGGGGCGGATTTTCCAACAATCCGTCGATCAACATCTTCAATCTCGGCAAGCCCGCAGTCGGCAAGGTCGCCTTTCAGGCGGGTCCCGGCGTCACCACCATCACCGTCAACATGAAATATATGTAAGGAAAAGGTCCGGTATTTGGCTCTTGTAGCGCTTCTTTCCAATCCCAACTCGACCGGCAACAGATCGCTGCTGCCCGAGATACGGAAATATTGCGCGACCTGCCCGGACATTTTTCACTACGAAGTTGAAGAGGTTGGCCAGATCGCGCGCGCTCTGGAAATGATTGCGCGCGTGAAGCCAAAGGTGCTGGTCGTGAATGGCGGAGACGGCACCGTACAAGCTGCCCTGACCGAACTCTATCATGGTGGCCATTTCGAAGGATCGCCACCGCCGGTGGCCGTGCTGCCCAATGGCAAGACCAACCTGATTGCGCTTGACCTTGGGGCGCAGGGCGACCCGCTGAAATCGCTTGCCGAAATAGTCGGGCTGGCGCGCGGAGATCTTGCCCCGCATGTCGTCGCGCGCGAGCTTATTGCGCTGACCGACGGCAGCGAAAATGCCCGACCAGTATTGGGCATGTTTCTAGGCGGTGCCTATCTGGCAGAGACGATTCTCTACTGCCGCCACACCATCTATCCGCTGGGCTTGCCCAACACGATGAGCCACATTCTTGCCGCTATTGCCGCGATTTTCTCGCTGTTGTCGGGGATCAAGGGCAAATATCTGCCCCGCCGGTCAGAGGCGATCCGGATTTCGCTGATGCGGGATGGCGAATTGAAGGGGCGTTTTTCGGTGCTGATCGTTACCACGCTGGAAAAATTGCTGCTCGGCGGGCGCGTGCGCACCAATGGCGAAGGGCATTTGAAAATGATGGCGGTCGATTATCGCCCGCGCACCCTGATACGCATGGTCTTTGCCTCGCTCATAGGCCGGTTGGGCAAGAACCGCGTCGAAGGCATCCACATCAGCGAAGGCGATATCATCCGCATCGACGGCGGCCGCAGCAGCGTGATTTTGGATGGCGAAGTGTTTGAAACAGACACTGACCGCCCGATCGTGCTGCGATCGACCCCGGCTGTGCCATTTTTGAAATTGGCGGCTTAGCCTGCGTAGAAGTTTGCGCTAGGATGCAAATATGCATTCGCTCCAGCAATTGATCGCCGAAGAACTTGGGGTTGCCGTGCAGCCCCGTATCAACGCCTTCGCCGCGCATATCGCCGCGCAATATCCGGGCGCCGCTCGGGCCGTGCTGTTTTACGGCTCATGCCTCAGAAACGAAGAGCTCGAGGGGCAGATGCTCGATTTCTACCTGATCGTGTCGGACTATGAAGCGGCCTATGGCAAGAGCTGGCTCGCCAAATGGAACCGGCGGCTGCCGCCCAATGTCTTCCCCTTCCAGCATGATGGCCTGGCCGCCAAGGTCGCGGTGTTGAGCGAGAAGGATTTTCACGACCTCAATCGCCCCGGTGCCTCGGCTGTGTCGGTGTGGGCGCGCTTTGCCCAGCCGGCGCGGCTGGTGTGGGTATCGGACGACACCGCCGCACGTGCCGCAAGCATGGCGATTGCCGGAGCCGCGCCGACTTTGCTCAACGCCGCACTCGCCCATATGGCGCATGACGACAGCATCATCGACCTTTGGGAACTGGGTTTTGCGATGACCTATAGCGCAGAGCTGCGCGCCGAACGCAGCGACCGGCCTGCATCGGTGGTGCAGTTCGACCCCGACCGCTACCGAGCCTTTGGCAAGGCGGCGTTGCTGCACACGCCAATCCCTAATGAACTGCGCGCCGATGGCAGTGTCCACCTGTTACCCGATCCCGAAGCGCGCGCGCTGGCCGAACGCGAACGCTGGCCCGCTCTGCGGCGACGTGGCAAAATGCTGACTGTGGCGCGGCTCGCCAAGGCGGCGTTCACCTATTCGGGCGGGATTGACTATCTGGCGTGGAAGATCAACCGCCACGCAGGGACGCAGATCGAGATCAAGCCCTGGCAACGCAAATGGCCGCTGGTGGCGGCGCTGTTTCTGGTGCCGAAGTTGTTGATGAAGGGGGCGGTTAGATGATCCCGATCGCCTTCCCGGCACGTTCAAACCGTCCCAAAATATCCTGCACCTGCTCGGCACTATGTTCGGCACACAATGAGCAGCGCAGCAGCGTCATTCCGGCGGGTGTTGCGGGTGGGCGGGCGAGATTGACGTAGAGCCCTTCGGCCAGCAGCGCCTCCCACATCATCGCGCCTTTTTCGAGATCGGGCATGATCACTGCGATGATTGCGCTTTGCGGGGTTTCGGTGCCGAGTGTGAAGCCCAGACCACGCAAGCCTTTGTGTAGTGTCTTGCTGTTTTCCCACAGATGCGCGCGCTTGTTGTTGCCGTGCATCAGC
>JADYXV010000338.1 GCA_020853995.1 Novosphingobium sp. | reverse complement strand
GGCGGCAAGGCTACGCAGGAAGGCATCAAGCGTATGCCGATCAAGGCCACCCGCGCCCTGCTCAATGCTGCGCTCGACGGCAGCCTGAACAACGCAACCTTCAAGAAGGACCCGAACTTCGGCTTCGAAGTGCCGGTCGAAGTTCCCGGCGTGGAAACCCGCCTTCTCGACCCACGCGGTGCATGGGCCGATGGCGAGGAATACGACAAGACAGCTCAGGAACTGGTCCGCAAGTTCGTGGACAACTTCCAGCAGTTTGCCGAACATGTTGACCAGTCGGTCCGCGATGCGGCTCCAGTGTCGGCCTGATCTTCAAACTCATCTCGTGAACGTCAAGAGGCCCCTTTGCGGGGCCTCTTTTCGTTTATCAGAGGAACGCCTGAAGGAAGTCAGACACCCCCCCAAAGTCCAATGCCAGTGCAGGCACTGAACGATCATAGCCCTTTATATCGGCACCGATCATGTGAGCGGGACGAAACCGTGCATCGCCAAGGGCGCTGAACACCGAACCTGAAATCAGAATGTCGCAGCCATACGTCTTGGTGGCCGATTCCAGAAGAAACGCGATGTTTACCGCCTCACCCATAGCCGTAAAATCGGACGCCGTACCGCTGCCGATATTGCCGACAGACGCCGTTCCCGCATTGTAACCACAGCCGAAGCGAAGCGCGGCAGGCGGTTTGTGGCGCTTTTCTGCCAGCCGGAATATCTGCTGATACCCGCTGACCACGTCGAGCACCGTCACCACATCACGGCGCATCAGGGCGTTTGACGGATGCAACCAGATAGCCAGAATTGCATCGCCAATAAACTTCACCGACCATGCGCCTGCTGTTGCCAGCAATTCACCAGCTTCCCGGTTGATGTCAGCCATCATCGCGGCAATGGCCTTTTCCCCCATTGCAGCGGACAGTTGCGTAAAGCCGCGCATGTCTATGACCATTGCACTTACCAGTTGCTGGTCCATGTGGAATTGGGTCCGGACTTCTGCCGGATCGGGCAGTTCCGTTGGCGTGCCCTCTTGTACAAATTCGATGATCTGGCGGCCGATCTGGATGCGGTCACCAGATTTGAGCTGGACGGGCGCCAACACTTGTCTGCCGTTCAACCACGTACCATTGGTGCTGCCAAGATCATTCAGAATGCAAAGGCCGCTCGCGTTACGGCGAACCATTGCATGTTCGCGCGATACAAGACCATCCTCCAGAACAACCGTGTTCGACGGCACCCGGCCAAAGCCGCACAGCCCCAGCCGGACCAAGGGTATCTCCCGAATGATGCCGCCTGCATCAATCCGCAGATAAGTATCGCATTCACCGGCCCCCACCGCTCTCTCCGTTGCCCTGACGGTGACTACCGGTGCAGACAGACACAGAATGTGCCGAACTGCACGTTTACTGCAAAGCTTATATTATTCCCCGATCCGGTTTTGGCAAATTTCATTGGCCCGGCAGGCATGAAGACCCAAGGACAGCCGCGTTACTTGAAAGCTGAAGTTGCTTTTAGAAGGTTATATGCCTCAACCACGGCTTGAAGCTGCCCTTCATAACCGCGATCCCCACCATTGCGATCCGGGTGGAATTTGCGCACCAGTTCTGAATAACGACCGCGCAATGCACGCCGGTCGGCGTCATAGCCGAGGCCGAGCACGTCGTAGGCTTTGCGTTCATCAGGGCTGATGCCTCGCCGTGCCGCTTCGGCAGCCCTTTCATGATCTGTCCGCCGCGCTTTGGCGCGCGAGGAGATGGCATCCAGCGGATCGGTGAAATCGGCCCAGCGTGGGGCAGCATCGATCCCGGCATCAGGACGGAAAGCCCGCGTTTCGCGCTCCCACCCGGCCAATGGCGATTGCGCGGCAAGGATTTCATCGGCGCTCATGCCAGCAAAGAAATCATAGCCTGCGTTGAACTGCCGCACATGTTCAAGGCAGAACCAGCGATAATCGCCCGGACCATCAAAGCCCGATGCGCGAACACCGGGCGCGCGGAACTCGCCGGGCTCGTCACACCCCGGAGCATAGCAGATGCGTCCGTCACTTTGAACGCGGCCGTGGAACTTGTCATTGCGCATGCCCCTTCCACATGGCGACAGAGCGGCTAGAAGGGAAGCCATGACAGGACCAATCGCACAAGAAATCGAACGTCTGCTGATCCAGACCTTTGCCCCCACGCACCTCGCAGTCATCAACGACAGCGCCAGCCACGCGGGCCATTCAGGCCATGATGGATCGGGTGAATCGCACTTCACGATCGAAATCGAGAGCGCGGCCTTTGCCGGCGAATCGCGGCTGAACCGGCAACGCATGGTCAACAAGGCATTGGGCGATTTGCCCGGTGAGCGCGTCCATGCAATGGCGATCAAGACCCGTGCGCCCGGTGAATGATAAGGCGGTGAATGATAAAGCAGTGGCCCGCCGTATCCGCCGCTCGGCCCGTATCCTGCTGACCGATGGTTCAGAACGGCTGTTGCTGTTTCGCTATGCGCCGCAAAACCGTCCACCTTTCTGGTGCGCGCCGGGTGGTGAATGCGATCCGGGCGAGGATTTTGCCACCGCCGCACGGCGCGAACTGTTTGAAGAAACCGGGCTGGACACCGATCCCGGCCCCGAAATTGCCCGCCGCGCTGATGATTATGTGACGCTGGAAGGCGAACCGATCACTTCTGACGAACGGTTTTACAGGGTGTGGGTAGCTGCCTTCGATGTTGATACCAGCGGGCAGACCGAACTCGAACGCAGAATGCAGATGGAGCCGCGCTGGTTCACTTTTGCCGAAGTGCGCGAGTGGCACGAACCGATCTTTCCGGATACGATCCTCGATCTGGTCGCGCTAGACACAACGGGAGAGACCGCATGAACATGACACGCGTAACGCTGGCCAGCGGGATTGAACTGGACGTGGTTGACACCGGCCCGCGCGATGCGCCGGTGCTGATATTCCTGCACGGTTTTCCCGAAAGCCACCGCACTTGGCGGCATCAGATCGCGCACTTGTCCAGCCGCTTCCGCTGCATCGCGCCCGATCAGCGCGGCTATCGCGGATCATCGCGGCCTGAAGGCGTGGAAAATTATACGCCGGACAAGCTGATCGGCGATGTGTTCCAACTTGCTGATGCCTTGGGCGTCGGGCAGTTCACCATCCTCGGCCATGATTGGGGCGGCGCGATTGCGTGGGGGGTGGCACTGATGGGCCAAGGCACGCGCGTTACGCGGGCCGTGATCGCCAATGCGCCGCATCCGGTCATCTTCCCGCGCCTGCTGTGGACCGATCCGCAACAGCGCGAAGCCAGTCAATATATGCGCGCCTTCCGCGATACGGCCAACGATGCGCTGGTGCGCGAACATGGCCTTGGCGCGCTGCTGATGAAGGCGCTCAGCTGGAACCGCTCGGCTGCTCTGGAAGACGCCGAACGCGATGCCCTGCTGCAGGACTGGTCAAACCCCGATACCGCCATCGCCATGCTAAACTGGTATCGCGCCAGTTCAATCAATGTGCCGCCGATGGACGCGCCGTTCGCCTTGCCCGAAGGCTATAGTGATGCCCCCCTGCCCCCGCTCGCCATCCCCACACTGGTAATCTGGGCAATGCACGATCTGGCGCTGCCTGCCTGCAATCTGGAAGGCATGGACAAACTGGTGACCAACCTGACGCTGGAACCGGTCCACGATTGCGGCCATTTTGTGCCGTGGGAAGCACCGGACAAGGTCAACACCGCGCTGGATGCCTTTCTGGGCTGATCAATTTCGAAGAACCCGATCTTTGTGATCGGGTTCATTCGGTTGCCCTTTGCGTGTCTGTGCCATATGGGCAGCGGACTATGCCTACGCCCAAACCCCTCGTTTTCGCCATCCCCAAGGGCCGCATCCTTGATGAGGCGCTGCCCCTGCTGGAGAAGGCAGGGATCGTACCTGACGCCGACTTTTTCAATAAGTCGTCGCGCGCGCTTTCTTTTGCCACCAACCGTGCAGACGTGAAGATCATTCGCGTGCGTGCTTTTGATGTGGCGACATTCGTGGCGCACGGCGCGGCCCATGCCGGGATTGTCGGCTCCGATGTGATCGACGAGTTCGACTACGCCGATCTTTATGCGCCGGTCGATCTGGACATAGGTCACTGTCGCCTTTCCGTGGCAGAGCCTGTCAGCATGGCGGAAAGCGGGGCAAATGCGCGTGAAAGCCATGCGCGGGTTGCGACAAAATACCCCAACCTGACGCGTCGCCACTTTGAAAAGCTGGGCGTGCAGGCCGAAATCGTGAAGCTGAACGGCGCGATGGAACTGGCACCCTCGCTCGGCCTTGCCAGCCGCATCGTCGATCTGGTTTCCACCGGACGCACATTAAAGGACAACGGCTTGGTTGAAACCAGCCAGATCCTGCCGGTATCGGCCCGCTTCATCGTCAATCGTGCTTCGCTGAAAACTGATAGCGCGCGCATGGGCGCGCTGATCGATGCATTTCGCGGGCTGGTCGCGCAAAAGGATGCCGCGTAATGCAACGCCTGAAATCCAGCGATCCCGATTTTCCGCGCGCCTTTGCCCGCTTGGTCAAAGACCGGCGTGAGAGCGATGAAAACGTAGCGCGCGATGTGCAAACCATCGTTGCCGACGTGCGCCTGCGCGGCGATGAAGCACTGGCCGAATATACCGCAAAATTCGACGGCCACCTTCCCGCTGACGATGACTGGCGCATTCCGCCCGAAACCTGCCGCGAAGCATTCGATGCGCTGAAGCCCGATCTTCGCGCCGCGCTGGAACTCGCCGCGCAACGCATCCGCGCCTATCACGAAGCGCAATTGCCCGAAGACCGCGATTACACCGATGCCACCGGCATGCGTCTTGGCGCACGATGGAGTGCAGTTGATGGCGCAGGGCTGTACGTTCCGGGCGGACGCGCGGCCTATCCGTCATCGCTGCTGATGAATGCCATTCCGGCTAAGGTTGCAGGCGTTGAACGGCTGGTTGTCGTCACGCCCACGCCCAAGGGCGAGGCCAATCCGCTGGTACTGGCCGCTGCGCACCTGGCCGGAGCTGACGAGGTTTGGCGCATCGGCGGGGCGCAGGCCGTGGCCGCGCTGGCTTATGGCACCGCCCGCATCAAACCCGTTGATGTGATCACCGGCCCCGGCAATGCCTGGGTGGCCGAAGCCAAGCGGCAGTTGTTTGGCATTGTCGGCATCGATATGGTGGCGGGCCCTTCGGAAATCCTCGTGATCGCCGATGGCAAGAACGATCCCCAGTGGATCGCCGCTGACCTGCTTAGTCAGGCCGAACACGATCCTGTGGCGCAATCGATCCTGATTACCGATGATGCCGGGTTTGCCGATCAGGTGGCCGACATGATCGGCGTTGAAATTGCCATGCTGCCCACGGCCAAAGTCGCCAAGGCCAGTTGGGATGCGTTCGGTGTGATCATTGTGGTCGATTCGCTTGATGAAGCGCCCGCGCTCGCCAATGCGCTGGCGGCCGAACACGTCGAAATCGCCACGGATGATCCCGAAGCCCTGTTCAACCAGATACGTCACGCAGGTTCGGTCTTCCTTGGCCGGATGACCCCCGAAGCTGTCGGCGATTATGTCGCCGGTCCCAATCACGTCCTGCCCACCGGGCGCCGCGCGCGCTTTTCCTCGGGCCTTTCCGTTCTGGATTTCATGAAACGCACCAGCTTTATCGCCACCTCTGACGCTGCGCTTGCCGCCGTCGGCCCTGCCGCCATCGCCCTTGCCGACGCCGAGGGCCTTGCCGCTCACGCCCGATCCATCGAATTGAGGCTTGGTATATGAGCCGGATTTCAGGCCAAGCCCGCGCCAATTCGCGCCTTGCCGCCGTACAGGCGCTGTACCAGATCGATATGGAGCGGACCGAGCTGCATTTGCTGCTCGATGAATTCCACCAGCACCGTCTGGGCGCGGAAATCGAAGACGTTGAATATGCCAAGGCGGACATCAACTTCTTCGACGATATCGTGCGCGGCGTTGAAGCGCGGCGGGACGAAATTGACGCTTTGCTGACGTCCAAACTCGCCAGCGGCTGGGCCATCCCCCGCCTCGACAAGACCATGCTGCAAATCTTGCGCGCGGGCACTTACGAGTTGCTGGCGCGCAATGACGTAGCGATCGGCACCGTGATCAGCGAATATGTCGATGTAGCCCATGCGTTCTTTGATGAACGCGAGGCCAAGTTCGTGAACGGATTGCTGGATGCCGTGGCGAAGCAGGTTCGCTGAGTTCGGAACTATAGCCTCAGCCCGGATCAAGTCCGGGCCGACGATTTTACACACCGGTTAACGTCGGCCCGGACTTGATCCGGGCTAAGGCTTCATTCGGCGAGGCCCTGCCTACAACCGTTCCGCATGCCAACGCACGTGGTCATCCATGAACGTGGAAATGAAGTTGTAGCTGTGATCATAACCCGGTTGCAAACGCAGCGTCAGATCAACGCCTGCCGCCTTGCAGGCATCAGCCAGCAGTTCGGGCCGCAATTGTTCGGCAAGGAAATTGTCGGCGTCGCCCTGATCGACAAG
>JADYXV010000337.1 GCA_020853995.1 Novosphingobium sp. | reverse complement strand
CCGGCTCAAGGCCGCTGCCATGCGCACCCGCCCGCCCGGCAGCTTTGAAGTATTCGCCCCGTCCATCGACATTGGCGGCGGCAAGGCCACGGCCACCCGCATCGCCAGCGCCGATGCTTTCCGCATGGCCGGCATCGGCCCTGAAGACATTGCCGTTGCCCAATTGCAGGATACCGAAGCGGGCGCCGAAATCATGCATATGGCCGAAAACGGCTTTTGCGCAGACGGCGATCAGGAACGCTGGCTGGCCGAAGGGATGACCGAAATCGGCGGCAAATTGCCCGTCAACACCGATGGCGGCTGCCTTGCCTGCGGTGAGCCGATCGGCGCATCGGGCCTGCGTCAGGTTTACGAAAACGTCGTGCAATTGCGCGGAGATGGCGGCGGACGCCAGGTTCAGGGCAATCCAAAAACCGCATTCACCCATGTCTATGGCGCGCCGGGCGTTTCGGCCGTGACCATCCTCGAACGCTGATAGAACCGATGGACATCAACCTTTCACCCGAAGAACTGGCTTTCCGCGACGAAGTGCGCGCGTTTCTGGCCGCCAAGTTGCCGTCTGAAATCAAGGCCGGGGCCGCCGCATCGCCCACCGTGTTCGTCGAACCCGATATCGGCCAGCGCTGGAACGCGATCCTGAACGAAAAGGGCTGGCTTGGCTATCAATGGCCTGTCGAAGCAGGCGGCACGGGCTGGAGCCCGGTTCAGCGCTATATCTTCGAAAAGGAATGCGCGCTGGCAGGCGCTCCCAACCTGACGGTGCTTGGCCTCAAGCTTGTCGCGCCGGTGATTTATACGTTCGGCACGCCCGAACAGAAGGCCAAGTACCTGCCCCGCATCCTGTCGGGCGAGGATTACTGGTGTCAGGGCTTTTCCGAACCCGGCAGCGGATCGGACCTCGCCAGCCTGCAATGCCGCGCCACGCTTTCGGATGATGGCACGCATTACAAACTCAACGGCTCGAAAATCTGGACCACCCACGCGCACTGGGCCAACAAGATGTTCGCGCTGGTCCGCACCGATACCGAAGGCAAAAAGCAGGCGGGCATTTCGTTCCTACTGGTCGATATGAACCAACCGGGCATCCAGGTGCGCCCGCTGCTGACGCTGGCAGGCGATCATGAAGTCAATCAGGTCTTCCTTGAAGACGTGATCGTGCCGGTGGAAGACCGCGTGGCGCAAGAAGGCGATGGCTGGAAACTGGCCAAATTCCTGTTGGAAAACGAACGCGGCGGATCATGCCATTCGCCAAAGCTGGAATACGATCTTGGCCAGATTGAAAGCGCCGCAGCCCACGAACCCGATGGCCGTGGCGGGGTGCTTGCCGATGATGCCGAATGGAAGCGCCGCATGGCCAAAGTGCGCCTTGGCATCCAGTCATTGGAAATGATCGAACTGAAAATCCTGTCGGAAGTGGCCAAGGGCCGCCCGCCAGGTCCGCAAACGTCGCTGTGCAAGCTGCTGGCGTCAAACTTGCGGCAGGATGTCGATCTGCTGGCCGTCGATCTTTACGGCACCGCCGGTTTGCAGCTTGAATTTGCAAGGCCCTTCTATGGCGACAATGCCCCGGCTCCGGTGCATTCCAAAGCGGCGCAAGTCGCCTCGGCCCGCTATCTGAACAGCCGCGCGTGGACAATTTTTGGTGGAACCAATGAAGTGCAGTCGGGCATCATCGCCCGGACTGTGCTCGGCCTATAAGGGAACTGACAGGATGCAGCTGAGCCGCGAGGCGCTATTGCGCGCTTACCGCCAGATGAAGGTGATCCGCGAATTCGAGGAACGCCTTCATACCGATATCCAGACCGGTGAAATCGCCGGGTTCACACACTTGTATTGCGGGCAGGAAGCCGTTGCGGTCGGTGTGTGCGAACATCTTTCGGTTGAGGACAAGATCGTCTCCACCCATCGCGGCCACGGCCACTGCCTTGCCAAGGGCTGTGACGTGAACGGCATGATGAAGGAAATCTGGGGCAGCCGCGAAGGTCTTTGCAAAGGCAAGGGCGGATCGATGCACATTGCCGATATCGACAAGGGCATGCTGGGCGCAAACGGCATCGTGGGTGCAGGATCACCCATCGCGGTGGGCGCGGGCATTGCCTGCAAGATCGATGGCAAGGGTCACGTCGCCATCACCTTTTCGGGCGACGGTGCCTGCAATCAGGGCACCACGTTTGAAGCGATGAACATGGCCGTCGTCACCAAGGCCGCCACAATTTTCGTGTTCGAAAACAACCACTATTCCGAACACACCGGCTTTGAATACGCAGTCGGCACGCAGCGCGACATCGCCAGCCGGGCCGAAGCATTCGGCATGAAGGTCTGGCGCGGCGATGGCACCGATTTCTTCAGCGTGTTTGAAACCATGCGCGAAGTGCTGGAATACGTCCGCACCCCCGGCAATGGACCAGCGGCGGTCGAATTTGATACCGAACGCTTCTTCGGCCACTTCGAAGGCGATCCGCAGCGCTATCGCGGCCCGGGCGAGTTGGACCGCATCCGCGAATTCCGCGATTGCCTGAAGAACTTCCGCAAGAGCGTGACCGATGCAGGCGTGCTTGACCACGCCGATCTTGATGCGCTGGATGCCGAAGTATTGGAAGCCATCGAAGAGTCCGTGCGCCAAGCCAAAGCCGCTGATCGTCCCACCGCCGAAGACGTCCTGACCGACGTCTATATCTCGTACTAAGCCGGGGAGCGGACTTATGCCAAAAATGATGTACCGCAACGCCGTTGTTACAACGATCGCAGAAGAAATGGCCCGCGACGAAAACGTCGTTTGCCTTGGTGAAGATATTGTCGGCGGCATGGGCACGCCCGGCGGCCCCGAAGCCATCGGCGGCATCTGGTCAACATCGACCGGCCTGTTCGGCAAATTCGGCGCAGACCGCGTGATCGACACGCCCATTTCGGAAAGCGCGATCATGGGCGCGGCAGCGGGCCTTGCGCTTTCGGGCAAGCGCCCGATTGCCGAGCTGATGTTTGCCGATTTCATCGGCGTGTCGCTCGATCAGATCTGGAACCAGCTCGCCAAATTCCGCTACATGTTCGGCGGCAAGACCAAATGCCCTGCGGTCATCCGCATGGCCTATGGCGCGGGCTACAACGCTGCGGCCCAGCACAGCCAGGCCGTGCACCAGATCCTGACCGGCATGCCCGGCCTCAAGGTTGTCATGCCCAGCACCCCTGCCGACGTGAAGGGCCTGCTGCGCACCGCCATCCGCGATGATGATCCGGTGATCTTCCTTGAGCACAAGGCGCTTTACGGGATGAGCGGCGAAGTACCCGACGATCCCGAATTCATGATCCCGTTCGGCCACGCCCGCCTCAGCCGAGCAGGACAGGACGTCACCATCGTCTCAACCGGCCTGCTGCTCGGCTTCTGCGAAGCGGTGGCTGACAGGCTGGCTGCCGAAGGCATCGGCTGCGACGTGATCGATCTTCGCACTACCAGCCCGCTCGATGAAGAAACCATCTTGGATTCGGTCGAAGTCACCGGTCGCCTGATCGTGGTCGATGAAGCCCCGCCACGGTGCAGCCTTGCGGGCGATATCTGCGCACTGGTTGCCGAAAAGGCCTTTGCCGCGCTCAAAGCGCCACCTTTGGCCGTCAATCCGCCACACACCCCCGTCCCATTCGCGCGCGAGCTGGAATCTGCCTACCTTCCTTCGGTCGACAAGATCGAAGCGGCGGTGCGCAAGGTTCTGGCCTACCGCTGAGGAGCCGCGACATGGCCAATATACGCCCGTTCTGCATGCCCAAATGGGGCATCGAAATGACAGAAGGCACCATCGCCGAATGGATGGTCAAGGAAGGGGACGCCTTTACCAAGGGCCAGGTCCTGTGCCTGATCGAAACCGCCAAGATCACTAACGAGGTTGAGGCAGAATACGACGCGGTGCTCAAGCGCCTGCTGACGCCTGCCAGCGAAGATGCCCATCCCGTGGGCGCGCTCTTGGGCGTGTTTGCAGATGCCGATACGCCCGACGCTGAAATCGACGCTTTCATCGCAGGCTTCAAGCCCGCTGAAACATCGGTTGCGGCAAAATCAGGCGGCAGCGCACCTGCGCCTGCCCCTGCTGCACCCGCTCCGGCTGCGGCGGAACCTGCTCGCGCTCCCAAGAAGATCGTCACCAACCGTGCGATTAGCCCAGAAGCGTTGAAGCTGGCCGAAGCCGAAGGCGTGGACATTGAACCCATCGCGGGATCGGGCCGCAATGGCCGCATCACGTATCAGGATGTGGTCCAGGCCACCCGCCCCGAACGCGCCGCCGCCTTGAAGGGCAGCGCCATACTGGTCGAAGACAGCCCCGAAGCCTTCGCATCGCCGCTCGCCCGCCGCCTTGCCGCGCACCACGGCATCGCGCTGTCCGGCATTACCGGAACCGGCCCGCGTGGCCGCATTTCCAAGGCCGATGTGCTGGCGCTGGTGAAGCCGACCACGGCGGCAGCGCCGGTGTTCGGTGCGGCGTTTGAACTGGTCGCCAATCCGGCCACGGTCCAGCCCTTCGACAAGATCCGCAAGGTCGTGGCCCGCCGCCTTACCGAAGCCAAGCAGACTATCCCGCACTTCTATCTGCGCGCATCGGCGCGGGTTGATGATCTGATAGCCTTGCGCAAAACCGCCAATGTGGTGCTGGGCGCAAAAGCCTCGATCAACGATTACATCGTCAAAGCCGTCGCCCTCGCGCTCGTCCGCCATCCAGACGTGAACGTGCAGGTGCATGGCGATGCAGTGCACAGCTTTGCCCATGCCGATGTGTCGATCGCGGTGGCCAGCCCCAAGGGCCTTGTCACGCCCATCGTGCGGCAGGCAGACCGCATGCACATCGCCCAGATCGCCGCCACCACCCGCGCCCTGATCGACAAGGCGCAGGCAGGCAAGCTCGGCTATGAAGACATGGACGGCGGCACCTTCTCCGTCTCCAACCTCGGCATGTTCGGGATCGAAAACTTCGATGCGATCATCAACCCGCCGCAAGGCGCGATCCTTGCCGTGGGCGGGGTGAACCGCGTGGCGACAGAGGCGGAGAACGGCGACATCGCGTTCGAAAGCCGCATCTCGTTCACCCTGTCGGTTGATCACCGCGCGATTGATGGTGCGGCAGGTGCGCAGTTCCTGCAAACCTTCAAGAACCTGCTCGAAGCACCGGAAGGGCTGTTTGCATGACCCGCAAGATTACCGAACTCGGCCCTGTCGGCCAGCTCGCCTATTTGCCGCAAGACTTTGACGCAGCGGTGAAATACTGGACCGAAACGATGGGCGTCGGCCCGTTCTACCTGATGGAGAACGTGGCGCTGGGCGATTGCAAGTATCAGGGTGTGCCCACCGGCGCGGTCTTCTCCATCGCCATCGCCTATTGGGGTGATGTGCAGATCGAACTGATCCGCGCGGAAAACGCCGAACCTTCGATCTATACCGGCGAATACGCGGTGACCGACCGCCTGCACCACATCTGCATTTTCGTGGATTCCATCGAAGAAGCGCGCGCGGCCTGTGCCGAGGCGGGCGCGGAGATCTTGGTCGAGGGCACCGTCGGTGCCGATGGCGCGGTGATTTATGTTGATCCGGGCCAAGGCCCCGGCCATGTCATTGAACTGCTGCAAAACATGACCGGCGCAGAGGGCATCTTCCAGATGATCAAGGACGCCGGCAAGGACTGGGACGGATCGGAGCCCTTGCGCAAGCTGGGCTGATGCAACGGCGGCTTTCGTTCAATCCTGAGGCAGATCGCGGGCGACGCGAAAGCCCAGATGATCGTTGCGTGCGCCCGGCGGATCGCCAATCCGCTGGGCCACGCGGACGCTCCACCCCGAAAGGCTCCACCCGCCTCCGCGCACATTGCGCAAGGTGCACGGCCCCGAAACCCAGGCCGAGCCATCGGCAGGCGCACCGACATAGTCATCGTGGTGGCAATCCTGCACCCATTGCGCCACGTTGGCAGTCATATCATGGAGGCCAAAGCGGTTCGGCAGATAGCTGCCAACCTGCGTCGTCCGGTCCAGATTGTTACCGTAATTGGCCTTTGCGGGATCAATCGTATTGCCGAACGGATAGTATGTGTCGGTTCCGGCGCGGCCTGCATATTCCCACTCGGCCTCGCTTAGCAGTCGGTACTTCTGGCCAGTGCGTTTCGATAGCCACGCAACATAGCCCTGCGCATCGGCAAAGTTGACGTTGATCACCGGACGGCGGCCCCTGCCCCAACCCGCATCGGCCGGAACATAGCCTGCGCAACCACCATCGGCCACGCAGGCATCCCACTGGTCAAACGTTACGGCATAACGCCCGACGGCATAGCGATAGCCGATCCGCACAAGATGGCGCGGCTCTTCCATCTTGTCGAACATGGCCAACACGCCCAGCGCGCGGCGTTCCTGTTGGCTTGATCCCATCACGAATTCGCCCGGCGGGATCACCACCATTTCCGGACACTCGCGGCATTGGGCAAAAGCTGCGCCTGCCGCAACCGGCGGGAATCGCGGTGCGGGCGCGCTGACCTTTGGCGGGACATAGCCATTGGCAGGTAGTGGGGCATTGGCAGGCGGGGGTGCATCGGCAGCTATTGCAGCCAGCAGGAACAGCATCGCCTATCCTTCAAATGGCGGATCAATCGCATCGGCGCTGTTGGTGCGCGCGGATGCCTTTATCCGGTCAATCAGTTCAATCAGCCGCGCGGCATCATGGCCGGTGGGGCAGCAGTGCGGAAGCCCGCGCACGGCCGCGGCAAATTCGCGCAATTGCTGTTCAAAGAAATGACCCATGCGGCGTCCGCCCATCTGGCGCGGATTGACCAGCACACCTTCGGGCGGACAAACCAATACGTCGCCATTCCATTTCAGCACCTCGCCATCCACGATCTCGGCCACGCCCTGTGCAAAGTGCAGGCTCTTGCGATCAAACACGCTGCGCTGGTTGTACGAGATGTGGACGCTGGCCATGCGCCGTCCGGGATAGGCGAGCGTGATCATCGCCTCATCCTCGCCTGCCCAACCAGGCTGCCAGCGCGCGGCTTCGGCATGGACCCGCAGCGGATCATCCGCGCCCATGACCAGTTGCACAAAGTCCAGCGAATGGGGCGCAAACAGCGACAGGATCAGCCCCTCTTCGGGCGAACGCGTGGCCCACCACGGCGCTTGAGGCCCGTCCCAGAACACGCACGATGATACCGAAACCGCGCGCAGCGGACCCCAGTCAGGCATCCGGTCAATCAATGTGTCCACGGCCGCATTGTGGCGGTAAGTATGGCCCGCTGCCAGCACAAGGCCATGCCGTGCTGCCTCGCTTGCAAGCATCCGCGCTTGCGCTCCGGTTTCGGCCAGCGGCTTTTCCACCAGCGCGTGGCGTCCGGCGGCCAGCGCTGCCAACGCTTGTTCGCCGTGCAGCGTATTGGGGCTGGAAATCAGAACGGCCTCTACGTCTGGCAAAGCCAAGGCTTCATCCAGCGAGGTAAGCGCCAATGCGCCAAACGATGCCGCAGCCTGTTGCGCCGCAGCGGGATCAGGATCGACCGTGGCGACAATCCGCACCGCATCGGGCACGGCCATTGCCGCTGCCAGATGCGCGCCCGAAATGCGCCCACTACCGATCAGCGCGATGCCTACCGGCGGCATCTCAGGCACGGACCGGCTCCCCTGTGGCGGCAGGTGGCCGTTCATGCACAAACCGCCAGATCATCAGCGCGGCGAACAGCTTGGTCAGGCCCGGCACCACCGAATAGGCGACAATCGTGCCCGCAATTGCGCCTGCACTTTGCGCGACCCCTGCGCGCGCGGCAGCAGAATCAAAACCCCAGCCTGAAAGGATCGCGCCCACCACCAGCGTACCGCCCAGCGCAATTCCTGCCTTTTCAATGACCGACCAGATGGCCGAATAGGAACCGGCGCGGTTTTCGCCATGCACATCGCGCGCCTCAGCAATGCAATCTGACAGCAGCGACAAGACAATCGTGCCCCACCCCGCATTGCAGGCCGCCATCATGGCCGCCATGACATAGGCCACGGTCATCGGCACATCGGCCATCAGGCCCCATGCCAGCGTGACCAGTCCATGCCCCGTCGCGGCGAGAACATAAGTCTGCTTTTTGCCGATGCGTTTGGAAACCATCACCCACAAGGGCGAACCTGCCATGACCGCCACCGCCATGATGGCCGACATCACGCCGATATCGTGCAGCGGTTCGGGCCGCGCCATTGCGTATTTCACAAAGAACGGAAAGCTGGCGTAGGAAATGCCTGCCCCCACTGTCATCAGCACGGCAGAGGCACACAGAATGGCAAAGCGCCGGTCGGCAAAGGCGCGCGGCAGATCGCGCAGTCCCAATGTGCGCCCGGTGTTTGCGCGGTCCGGAATGCGCGCGGCAAAGCGCCAGGCCACCACCAGACAGCCAAGGCAGATCAGCCCCAGCACGACCATTGTGGTCAGGTGCCCTTGCCGGTCCATGCCCAGCCGGTTGACCAGCATCGGCGCAAATGCGGATGACACCAGCACGCCAAGGCCGGTAAAGCCGTGCTTCCAACCCATCAGCTCGGTCCGCTCTACCGGATCGGCCGACATTTCGGAAAACTGCGCCAGATAGGGCACCGAGAACATCGAATAGACCGCCATATAGGCGCTGAACGTGACGAAGACCCACGCCACCTGAAATGCGGTGGAAGCCTCGGGCACGGCAAACGGCCCAAGCATGGCGAACGGCGCACACAGCCCGCCAATCAACAGCCAGCGGCGGCGCGGAAAGCGGAAGGCGATCCGGTCAGATGCAATGCCGATCCACAAATCGAACACCGCGCCGAAGAACACTTTGGGCACAAAAATGGCCATGCCCGCAATCGCGGGCGCAATGCCCATTACATTGGTAAGGTAGAACAGCAGCAACAGCGACGGCGCATCGCGGAACAACTGGCTGGCCACTTGCCCCAGGCCGAACCCCGCCTTCAGCGAGGTGGGCAAGCGGCTGGTCACGTCTGTATGTTCCGCCAAACCTGTTTCTGCCGCCATAGTTTCGGGAATCCTTCGCGCAAGAACGCTGTCTGGTCAGCATTCCTGACGCTGCAACAATGCCTTGGCGCAGCGCCCGCCACCACACCTTACGCAAACTGTCCGATTGGCGGATAGCCCTTGATGCGCCGGGTTAGAGCCAGATGACTAGGTGCGCGCATCCCACACCGGCGCAAGAATGGCGGCGGGGTCTTTCAGCACTTCGGGGCGTTTGGCCGCCGTCGCCTCAAGCCATGCCGGGGGCAGCGAATCCATCGTTGCGTTCTGCCGCCCTATGCCGGTTGCGGTCAGATGGCCGGGATGATCCCCCATCCCCAACCACGGACGCCACGAACACACGTTGGTATAGCTGACCTCGCTGGTCACGCGGGTGGCGCCGCGCCGTTCCAGATCGCTCTTCTTTGCGTGGAACGTATTGCTTTCGGAATAGCGGAAGGGCCGCGCCGCGCCAGGAAAGGTCATTGCAGTGCGCGAGCGTTCGGTTATCCAAACGTCATCGCCGCGCACCTCGGCCGGAAGCACGTCATGCTCCATCTGCAACCCCGGCACATCGCGCCCGAGGTGGAACGACAAGTCTTTGCCGAAACGGAATTTCGACGGCGGCAACCCGCCTGCAGGAACCTTGCAATCCTGATTGGTATAGGGATTGCGGAAGGTTTCCATCGCCTTGCCCGTCACCGGATCAGTAAACCACGCCAGTTCGAAATTCACCGCCTCGAACCCGTCGGCAACTGGCCGGTAGCGTGAAAACACGGCCGAAACGACCGCGAACAACGGGTCCATCCGGTCTTCTACCACGCCATAATAGCGTGCAGAAACCCAGCTGGTGATCAGCCCTTCGTCCAGTGCGCCGCGCATCATGATAAACGTGCGCAGCCGCCCTGCCGCGCTTTGTGGATCCAAGGGAACGCTTGTCCCTCGGCGCGCGCCCGCTGCCGGAGCCGCCAGAAGGCCCGCGCCCAATCCGATTCCGGCCAAAGCAGTCCTGCGGTCTATCGTCATCGGCGGCATCCTTTGAATATTCGGGCAAAGCTCACACTTCAGGCCAATGCCCGCCACCTTTACACCTGCACTATCCGCAAGGCGGACAGCCAAAGTCTGGCCCGTTAATCGCAGACCGGATAGACCATAGCGGCAGTATCTGCACAGGCACACCCGTGGCAAAACGCCGCGACAGGATTTTTCGGGGCGATTTAGCGATGACGGCCAGTGCCACTTTCCTTGATACTTTGGCGCAGGCCGTGTGGGCGGACGCTGTCACGGTCGAGGCACAGACGCTCGCCTACTTTGCCAACGATGTCTATCGCACCGGGGGCCTGCCGCTCGCCGTGATCCGCCCTGCAAGCGTTGTTGAGCTGACACAAGCCGTGAAGCTGTGCGCGGCGGCCAATGTGGCGATGATCCCGCGCGGTGGCGGCGCGTCCTATACCGATGGCTATATCCGGCCAGAAGGCGGGCACGTGCTGATCGATACCGGCGCGCTGGATGACATCGCGATTGATGAAAACAACGCCGTGGTCACCGTGGGCGCGGGCGTCACCTGGGCCAACCTGAAAGCCGCGCTGGACGCCAGGGGCTTGCGCACCCCGTTCTGGGGGCCTTTTTCCGGCATCGCCGCCACTGTCGGCGGATCGATGAGCCAGAATACCTTGAGCCACGGCGGCACCGCGCACGGCATTTCCGCACAGTCGGTCATCGGCTTCGATGTGGTGCTGGCCAATGGCGAAGTGCTGACCACCAACGCATGCGATGGCATGCGCTTTTACGGGCCGGACATGACCGGGCTGTTCACCGGCGATTGCGGCGCGTTCGGGATCAAGGCGCGTATCCGCCTGCCGCTGTTGCCGGTCCTGCACCATGCCGAGGCGGTGTCCTTCGCGTTTGACAGCTTTGCCGATTACCACGCCGGTGTGCGCAAGGCACAGCTGGCGCGGCTGGACGACAGCCATTTCGGCATCGACCTTGCCCTGTCCCAAGGCCAGATCGCGCGGCAGGAAGGCGCAGGCGCGCGGCTGAAAATCGCGCTGCAAGTGATGCAAAAAGCGCCCGACAAGCTCAAAGGCCTCGCCACGCTGGTCAGGATGGGCCTTGCCGGCGAAGACCCGATGCGCGCAGGCGCCTATATGTGCCACTTCATCGTCGAAGGCTTCGACGGTCAGGACGCCGCGCACAAGGAGAAGCAATTGCGCCGGATCGTTGGCGCACATGGCCGCGAAATCGCCAATTCAGGGCCCACCTTCGTGCGGTCCGTCCCCTTTGCGCCACTGTTCAACATCCTTGGCCCCGGCGCTGAACGGTGGGTGCCCATCCACGGCGTGTTTGCCCACGATAAAGCGGTGGCTTTCGACACTGCATTCAAGGCCCTGCTCGCCGCGCGCAAGGCCGATATGGACCGGCTTGGCCTGTGGACTGGCACAATGTTCTCCCCCGTCGGCGCTGCGGGTTTTCTGTATGAAATCGCGCTCTATTGGCCTGATGCGCGCACGCCCTATCACCTCACCACATTGGGCGATGAATATATCGCGGGCCTCAAGGACTTCCCCGCCAACGCGCAAGCCCGCGCCTATGCCGATGACGTGAAGCAGGCCATCGTGACGCTGATGCAGGACCACGGCGCAGGCCACTTCCAGATCGGCCGCGCTTATCCATACCAGTCGCGGCTATCCTCTGCTGCGAAAGGCTTGCTCGGCGCGGTAAAGCGCGAGCTTGATCCGGCAGGCCTGATGAACCCCGGCGCCTTGGGGCTTTGACGGGGAGAAAGCCGCGTTTGCCCCTGCTCTCTCCCCTTCAGGGGAGAGATATGGAGGCTTGGCAGCTTGCTGCTTAGCCGGAATTGAGAGGGGTGCGCGGCGTACGCCCCCTCTCCCAACCCTCTCCCCTGAAGGGGCGAGGGCTTTGTTCGCCTACTCGCGGTACGCCCCCAGCGTGGCGATCAGCACGACGACCACCGCCAGCACCGCTGCCGAGGACAGGAGCGCCGCGTCATAGCCGCCCAGCGCATCATACGCTTTGCCGAACAGCATTGGCCCAAGCCCTGCGCCAAGGCAGAACACGCCCAGCACGCCGCCATAGGTCGCGCCGTAATTGGCAATCGCGGCATAGCGGCCGGTGAAATAGGCGAGCATGTCGACCTCCGCCCCGGCGGCAAGTCCCAGCATAAGTGCGGCTGGCACCACCGGCCCGCCGCCCCACAAAAGCAGCGCGGCAACGACCGGCGAGAGCAGGAACAGCGCCGCCACATAGGGCGCGTGGAAGCGGTCGAACAAGTAGCCGACGACCAGCCGTGCCACCAGCACCGCCGCGCCGACGCCCGCTGCCACTTGTGCCGCATCTGCCGCTGCCATGCCGCGATCTACCAGCATCGGCACCAGATGCACGATCAAGCCGGCCACGATCAGGCCGAGCAGAAAGGCGATCAGCAACAGCATCAACGTTTGCCGGTTGGCCTCGAACCGGCCTTTGGGTTTATCACCACGGGCAGGCCGGTCAGACGTGCCGATTATCAGGCTGGCAGGCAGGCCCACCGCCAGCGTCACTGCCGCCATGACCAGCACCGCGCTGCGCCATCCGCTTTGCGCAAACACCGGCCCCAGCAGCGCAGGCGCAAGCATCGCCGCAGCGCCTGTGCCCATCAGCATCAGGCCCAGCGCCAGCCCTCGCGCCTTGTCAAACTTCAACGATACGATCCGCGCCCAGATGGCAGGCGTCGTGCCCGCGCCCGCCAGCGCCACCAGCAACCACAGCGCGTCCCACGCCGCCACCGAACTGCCGGTGCGTGACAAGGCCAGCAGAGCAAGCGGCGTCAGGACAAAGCTGGCGACGGCAATCGGTCGCGCGCCGATGCGATCGGCCAGCCAGCCCACCAGTGGCGCCGACGCGAATATCCCGAATTGCTGGAACGTGGCCGCGCCCGAAACCGCAGCACGGCTCCACCCGTATTCGGCCT
>JADYXV010000336.1 GCA_020853995.1 Novosphingobium sp. | reverse complement strand
GGCAAGGTCAAGCGACATGACCGAAAGCGGCTTGTTTTGCGCATAAGGCGCGGGGTTGTTGCCGCTTTGGAACAGGATGGCGGCGGCGATCTTGCGGGTGGTCATGCGCCTGCTTTGCCCCACTTCTTTTCGAATGCCCACACGTCTTCAAAGCCGATGAGCGAGCAGAATTCGGAAAAATCAAACAGGCCATCGGGCTGGCCGATGCCGTGATCCTTCAGATCACGCAGCGCCTTTTCCATTGCGGCGCAGGCGGCAAGGCTGGTGAGCGAGGGGTAGATGGCATAGGCATAGCCGATTTGCGCCAGTACCTCTGCGGGCGGAACCGGGGTTTTGCCGTGGTTCGACATGTTGGCCATGCAGGGTTTATCGAGCACGGCGCAAGCCTTGGCCATTTCTTCATGGCTGTGCAGGGCTTCGGGGAAAAGGACGTCGGCCCCGGCCTTTGAATAGGCCTCCATGCGGCGCAACACGCCATCAAGGCCTTCGCTTTCGCGCGCATCGGTGCGGGCGATGACCACGAAATCATCGGACGTGCGGGCATCGATGGCGACCTTGATCTTTTCGACCATGTCTTCTGTAGAGATCAGGCGCTTGAACGGGGTGTGGCCGCACTTTTTGGGAAATTCCTGATCCTCGATCTGGATGGCGGTGACACCCGCTTCCTCATAGCCCTTTACTGTGTGGTGGACGTTGAGCAGGCCGCCATAGCCGGTATCACCATCAGCGATAACGGCAGCATTGCTGGTGCGCACGAGTGTGGCCATGCGATCACGCATTTCGGTGTAAGTGGCGATGCCCGCATCGGGCAGGCCATAGGCAGACGCGGTGAGCCAATAGCCGGTGCCATAGACGATATCGAACCCGACCTTGTCGGCTATGACCGCGGTGATCATGTCCTGAATCCCAGGGATCACGAAGAATGTGCCGGAATCCAGCTTCTGGCGGAGGATGGGATTGGGCATGAGGTCGGTCCTTGTGTGATTGCTGTTCTGGCTGGTTTTATGACGTGAGGCCGGGAACCCTCCCCGCTGCGACTAATCTCACCTGCGGTTCGATAAGTCTCGCTCCCCTCCCCGTCGGGGATGGGTTGGGGTGGGGGTTCGGGGTCAGTCTTTATGCGTTGGCCCAGCGCGGCGGTATGGGCGCGGGCAGGCCGGTTTCGGCGAGACAATTGGCGCGCAGGGTCTCAAGATCGGGGCCGAAGTTGAATACGCCCGTATCGCCGCGTTCGGCGCGCATTTTGGCGCGTAGTGCTTCGGTAGCGGGGGCATCGACCGCGCCATTGTTCAGTACCACGCCATAGCGCAGCGCGCCTTGTTCGGTGACGAGGCCCTGGGCGAGTTCCTTGGCCAGCAGTGCGGGATCGCGGTCGAGCGGATCGCCCCAGCCGCCGCCGCCCCAGGTGATGAAGTGCAGGCGGTCACCGGGTTCGACGGGGTAATCCTCGATCTTGTTGCCGACGACGATTTGCGTGCCATCGGCCTTGATCAGCACTTTGCGCGCGCGGGCGCCGGGTTCACCGCCGTTGACGCCCCATGGCGGCACGAACCAGCGGTCATCGTGGATGGCGATGGTGCCCGCTTCAAGGAAGCGATAGACCATATCGATGCCGTTGCCGCCACGGTGCAGGCCAGCGCCGCCCGAATCCGCCACGGTTTCATAGCGTTCGATCACCAGCGGGAAATAGCGTTCGAGAAATTCGTTGGGCACATTGGTGAAGCCGGGGAACAGCGAGTGGCCATCCGGCCCATCGCCCAAGGGACGGCCCGGAATGCCGCCGAAGCCGATCTGGAACAGCTGGAACCATTTGCCTTGGCTGTCAGTGCCCGCATAGAACAAGTGCGGGCTGGACGAGAACCCGGCAGCGTTCAGAAACTCCGGCGTTTTCTGTCCGAGCAAGCCGCCAAGGATATCGAACAGGCGGCCCAGAACGTGGGTGCGGCCTGAAAGCGCGGCGGGGAATTTGGGCTTGAGCAGCGATCCTTCGGGGATGCGCACATCGATCAGATCATAATAGCCATCGTTGAACAGGATCTGCGGATCGAAGATCATGATCATGTAGATGCCGAAGAACATGCGCATCATGTTTTCATTGAGCAGCATGTTGATTGAGGCGCGGCTTTGCGGATCGGTGCCTGCAAAGTCGAGCACCACGCGACCGTTTTCGCGCCACATCGTGCATTTGATCTTGTAGGGGCCATAGCCCATGCCATCGTCGCAGATGTAATCCTCGAACGTCACCGGTTCTTCGCTGATGGAACTGGCGATCAATTGCTTCATCGCGCGGT
The DNA here is from genome assembly GCA_020853995.1 of Novosphingobium sp. Taxonomy (GTDB): domain Bacteria; phylum Pseudomonadota; class Alphaproteobacteria; order Sphingomonadales; family Sphingomonadaceae; genus Novosphingobium. Next base: position 5,674 of record JADYXV010000336.1, on the reverse strand, counting down.
GATTGCGTTCAAGCAACAACGTGGTGGCAGACGTGAACACATCATCGCCAAATCGCGCGGCCATTTCGATCACGCGGCGCGCGGCCACGCGGCACGATGCGATCAGCGCGTTCAAATCGGCCTTGCACCAATCGGGGGTGCGGGTCTGGTGCATGACCAGACGGATCAGATCATCGTTATAGACGCCCTGCTTCCAGATCTTGACGGGCGGAATGCGCACGCCTTCCTGAAAGATGCTGGTGGCGTGGATCGGCATGGAACCGGGCACCATGCCGCCGATATCGGACTGGTGGCCGAACATCGAGGTATAGGCAATCAACCGGCCATCCTTGAACACTGGCAGCAGGACCAGCCAATCGTTGGAATGGCTGATTGCGCCTTGGACGGAATAGGGATCGGACAGGAAAATCAGATCGCCGTCCTCGACCGTGCCGTCAAAGCCATCAAGGAACGGGCCGATATACGAGCCGAACTGGCCGACGATCATCTTGCCGGTGTGATCGGCAATCAACGGGAAGGCATCACCCTGTTCGCGAATGCCGGGCGACATTGCGGTGCGGACGAGGGTGGCGTCCATTTCGATCCGCGCATTGCGCAGCGCGTTTTCGATAATGTCGAGCGTGACCGGATCGACCGGTACGGCGTTGAACGGGGTCTGGTTGGCCTGAATGATTTGTGCGGGCATCAGTGTGCTCCAAAAATGGGGGCATAGGCCGGTTGTAAACACGATGGCGTGGAAACCCTCCCCGCTGTGACTAATCTCACCTGCGGTTCGATAAGTCTCGCTCCCCTCCCCGTCGGGGAGGGGCTGGGGGTGGGTTTACAGCGATTGCGCTTGCAGGCGACATAGCCTCCTTGAAAACAGGTTTGAGAAATGGCGGACACTTGGCTGCGATCAGTTCGGATTGATCAGGATGTTGCCGACGGCATCGACAGCGCCGGTGCATCCGGCTTCGATCAGGGTGGTGGAATCCATTTCCGTGACGATGGCGGGGCCGGGGATAATGTCTCCGGCGCGCAGCTTGGCACGGTCATAGATCACGGCGGGGACCATCGCGCCATCAGCCCACAATTCATGATCGCGCAGTTTGGCGGCGACGGGATCGCCGTTGCCGGCCTCAAGCTTTTGCGCGGGCAGATCAAGCGCTGGCCCCATAGCCACGGCGCGCAGGTTTACCAGTTCGTGTGCGCTGTCCATGTTGAAGGTGAACAGGCGCAAGTGTTCGGCATCGAAGCGGGCGGTGACGCCCTGCAAGCCATCGCGGCGCAAGACTTCGGCATCGATCGACAGCGGCACTTCGAAGGCCTGGCCTTCATAGCGGATATCGAGTTCGAACTGGCTGGTGACATCGGCTTCGGCAATGCCCTCGGCGGTCAGTTCGGCGCGTGTCTGGGCGGCCATGTCATCCAGCAGGGCGAGGACTTCGGCCTCGTCTGTCTGGTCAACACGGCGGCTGAACGAGCGCGCGGTTTCTGTGCGCATGCGGGTGGTGGCATCGCCAAGGGCGCAGAGCACGCCGGGAGAAACAGGCGAGACGGCGGGCCATGAACCCATCAGGCGCGCGACGGCATTGACGTGCAAAGGCCCCGCTCCGCCAAAGCCCATGACCGCAAAGTCGCGCGGATCGTAGCCCTGCTGGACCGAGATCATGCGCAATGCGCCGAACATGTTTTCGTTCACAATGTCGATGATGCCGCGCGCGGCTTCCATCAGGCCGATGCCGAGCGCGTCGGCGATGGTCTGCACCGCTTTTTTCGCGCCTTCACGGTCCAGCTTGAACGTGCCGCCGAGCAGGTTTTCCGGCAGATAGCCGAGCACGACATTGGCGTCGGTGACGGTGGGCAAGGTGCCGCCCTTGCTATAGGCGACAGGGCCGGGGACCGCGCCCGCCGATTGCGGGCCGACACGCAACGCGCCGGTCAGTTCAGGCACATAGGCGATGGAGCCGCCACCCGCGCCAACGGTTTTCACATCGAGTGCAGAGGCGCGGACCGAGAGATGGCCAACCTCGGTGGTGCGCTGGCGGCGCGCTTCGAGGTTTTCGATCAGGGCGACGTCGGTGCTTGTGCCGCCGACGTCGAGCGTCAGGATGTTCCTGATCCCGGCATTGCGGCCCACCCAGATTGCGCCCGTGACGCCACCGGCAGGCCCGGACATCAGCAGCGAGACGGGATGCTCTTCGGATTTTTCCGACGACATCAACCCGCCATCGGAACGCAGCAGCGAGAGTGATCCGGCCATGCCCGCACCGCGCAACCTGTCTCGCAAGTTGCGCACATATTTGCCCACAACGGGACGCACGGCGGCGTTGGCGACGGTGGTCAGCGTGCGTTCGTATTCCTGCATTTCGGGCAGGACGAGGTGGCTGAGCGACAAGGGAATGTCAGGCATGATTTCAGCGGCGAGTTCCGCGATGCGCGCTTCGTGCGCGCCGTGGAGATAAGCGTTGATCAGGCTGATGGTCAGGGCTTCGATGCCGCTATCGCGCAAGGTGGTGAGGGCTTGGCGCACTTGGGCTTCATCCAGCGGGGCGATTTCGTTGCCTTGCGCATCCATCCGCCCGCGCACTTCGATGGTGTCTTCCAGCGCTGCCAGCGGCACCGGTTTTGGCCAGACGATCCATCCGGCAAGGCCGCCGGGCACAAAGCTGCGCGCGATCTGCATGACCTGGCGGTAACCGTCAGTGGTGATCAGGCCGACGCGCGCGCCTTTGCCTTCGAGCACGGCATTGGTGGCAACAGTGGTGCCGTGCAGGAAAAATTCGACATCGGACGGTGCGATGCCGGCCTTTTCGCAAATGGCGGTAACGCCGTTGAGGATGCCTTCGGAACTGTCATGCGGGGTGGATGGCGTCTTGTTGCGCCAGAATGCACCGGTGCTCTGGTTAAAGAGCAAGAGGTCGGTGAACGTGCCGCCCACGTCCACACCCAATCTGTAGGTCATGTCTTCCCCGCATCTGTCTATGCTGTGCAGCGGATTCGCCGCGTCGTTCCATGACAAGGTGCTATGCGCCCGCGCAGCGGCTGTGCGATTTCGGACAGAGTTATCCGGCTGGCGACTTTTCACGCATGCCCTTCTGGTTACCAAGCTGGCAGGGGAGCAGTCTGCCGCCAACATCAGGAGCATTTTGCAGCCATGGCCTTCGATCCGATCCAACTTCGTCCCGGCAATGTCGAATTTCTTGCCCGCCGCGCGCGCGGGGAAGGCCTGCTGATTGGCGGGGCATGGGGCAAGGCAGAGGGGGCTGCGGACTTTGCAACGCTTGATCCTGCCACCGGCATCGAAACCGGACGCATCGCGGCGGCAAGCGCTGCGGATGTTGATGCAGCGGTGGCGGCGGCGCGCGGGGCCCTGGCCGGCTGGCGCGCGACAGTGCCGGTGGAGCGCGCGCGCATCCTTTGGAAGATCGCCGATCTGATCGAGACCCATATCGATGATCTGGCCGAGCTGGAAACGCTCGATCAGGGCAAGCCGCTGTTTGTGGGGCGCTGGGCCGAGATACCGGGCGCGGTGAACCAGTTCCGCTTTTTTGCAGGCCAGGCGATGGCGATTGAAGGGCAAACGCTGGAAAGCTCGATCAATTACCAGCCCGCCGGACGGCAGATGCGGACATGGACCGTGCGTGAGCCGGTGGGCGTGGTGGCGGCGATCGTGCCGTGGAATTCGCCGCTGGTGCTGACCGCGATGAAGCTGGCTCCGGCCATTGCGGCAGGCTGTACGGTGGTGCTGAAACCTGCCGAGGATACCTCGCTATCGGCGCTGCGTCTGGCCGAATTGATGACCGAGGCGGGATTGCCCGCAGGCGTGCTGAACGTGGTGACGGGGCTTGGCGGGCAGACTGGCGCTGTGCTGGCAGCCCATCCCCATGTGGACAAGATTGCGTTCACCGGATCGACCGCGACAGGCCGCGCGGTGCTGGATGCGGCGAAAACCAATTTCAAGCGGGTAACGCTGGAACTGGGCGGAAAATCGCCGTCCATCGTGTTTCCCGATGCCGATATGGGCATCACGGTGCCCGGGGTTGCCAACGCGATTTTCTTTAACGGCGGGCAAGTGTGCATCGCCGGATCGCGGCTTTATGTGCACCGCAGCGTGCATGATCAGGTGGTGGAAGGCGTTGCAGCCTATGCCAGGGGGCTGAAGCTGGGACATGGTCTTGCGCCTGATACGCAGATGGGGCCGGTGGTCTCTGCCCGCCATGCCGAGCGGGTGGAAGGCTTTTTGAGCCGCGCAAAGGCTGATGGCGCAACGATGCTGACCGGCGGTGAACGCTTTGGCGATGCGGGCACGTTTATTGCGCCGACCGTGGTGGTAGACGTGAAGCCGGACATGGAGATCGTGCGCGAGGAAGTGTTCGGGCCAGTGCTGGTAGTGCAGGCGTTTGATGATACCGAAGAAGTGGTGGCTGCGGCCAATTCCAGCGAATATGGCCTTGCCGCCAGTGTGTGGACCGAGAGCCTTTCGACCGCGCACCGGATGATATCCGACATTCGCGCAGGAACCGTGTGGGTCAATTCCCATGCTATGTACGATGCATCGCTGGCGATTGGCGGGGTGAAGCAATCGGGCTGGGGCCGCGATAGCGGGCGGCAGGCAATGGACAATTACCTTGAATGGAAGACCGTTTGCGCCTGCGTTTGAGGGTACCGTCGGGCATTTATGTCTGACTGGCGGAGATTCCGGTCAAAAACGCAGAGCATAGAATTAAATCTGTAAAACAAGTGTCGGGAACCAGGTCCGCGCGAGCGAACAGGACTCAAGATAAGCATTTAATATTATTTATCTTTCTCGCGTTCATTTTTATTTCATGGGGGAAATCATGGAACGTCACACCCTTCGCAATACCCTTTCAAGGGGAGCATTGGCAGCATCACTGGCAATGTTTGCCGTAACTGGCACGGCTTACGCACAAGATGCAGCGTCTGCGCAAGCTGAAGAAGCTCCGGGCGCATTCGGCGACATCGTCGTTACCGCACGCAAGCGTGAGGAAAGCCTGCTTAAAACGCCAATCTCGATTTCGGCTCTGACCAGCGCCGATATTGAAAAGCGCGGCATCACCAACATCAACGATGTGGTCAACGCAACGCCCGGCATCAACGTCTCGAACGTCAATTCGGGCCGTAATGACCGTTCGTTCCAACAGATTTCGCTGCGCGGCATGACGCCTTCGACCACCAGCTCGACGCTGACCGCAAGCTTTATCGACGGCGTGCCGGTTGCATCGTCCACCGCGCTTAACGCCGTGATCGATCCGGCGCGCATCGAAGTGCTCAAGGGCCCGCAGAACGCCTATTTCGGCCGTAACGCCTTTGCCGGCGCGATCAACGTCGTGACCAAGCAGCCGGGCGATGATTTCGGTGGATCGTTCACCGCAATGGGCGGCACGCGCAGCACTTATGAAGTGAGCGCAGCAATTGAAGCGCCAATCGTGGCTGACGTCCTCAGCTTCCGCCTGACCGGCAAGGCTTTCTCGCGCGATGGTTCGTACGTCAATGCGGCCAATCCCAATTAGACCCTGGGCGACCAGCAGACCCGCAGCGGCACCTTGCAAGTGGTGCTGAAGCCATCATCCAGCCTGACCATCAATGCGATGGGCATGTATTCGGAAGACAAAGATGGTCCTTCGGCGCAAGGCATGCTGTCGGCTTATGAAATCCGTGCAAACAACGGCGC
>JADYXV010000335.1 GCA_020853995.1 Novosphingobium sp. | reverse complement strand
GTATAGCCTGATTAATCGCGCAAGAGTTCGTTGATACCGGTCTTGCTGCGGGTTTGTGCGTCCACGGTTTTGACAATCACCGCACAGTACAGCGAGGGACCCGGCGTGCCATCAGGCAGTGGCTTGCCCGGAAGTGCGCCGGGAACCACAACCGCATAAGGCGGAACGCGCCCAATGTGGATTTCGCCCGTCTGCCGATCTACGATTTTTGTCGACGCGCCAAGGTAGACGCCCATTGAAAGTACTGCACCTTCGCCAACGATCACGCCTTCGGCAACTTCGGAACGTGCACCGATGAATGCGCCGTCTTCGATGATCACAGGGCCTGCCTGCAGGGGTTCAAGGACGCCGCCAATGCCTGCACCACCGGAAATGTGCACATTCTTGCCGATTTGCGCGCATGAGCCAACCGTTGCCCAGGTATCGACCATAGTGCCTTCATCTACGAAGGCGCCGATGTTTACAAAGCTTGGCATCAGTACGACGCCCTTGGCAATGTGCGCGCCCTTTCGCGCGACGGCGCCGGGCACAACGCGGAAACCGGCTTCACGAAAGCGCGCGTCGTCCCAGCCTTCAAACTTCGACGGCACCTTGTCAAAGGCAGGTGCGCCGCCCGAACCGGCATCGATGACTACATTGTCGTTAAGTCGGAACGACAGCAGCACAGCCTTCTTGAGCCACTGGTTCACATGCCACTGGCCATCAACCTTGTGTGCCACGCGCGCCTTGCCGCTTTCCAGCAGTTCGAACACGGCTTCAACAGCCTCACGCACACTATCGCTGGCAGGTGTTACGTTGGCGCGGTCTTCCCAAGCGGCTTCGATGGCGGCTTCAAGGTGAGCGGTCATGGTGTTTCTCCGTCGGGAATCTGCGGTTCTGCAAGATCAATGTTTAAAGCAATTTCGCGCGCCGCCTAGCCTAGCAAGGGATGATCGGCAAGACTGGCCAGCCAACGGTCGATGTCATCAATGACCAGATCAATCGCAGCGTCATCTTTTGCGCGATCTCCCCATTCGGTGGCAAGATCGATCCACACCGTCTGCATCCCCAACGCCTTTGCAGGTGCAAGGTTGCGCGCCATATCCTCGACAAACACTGCAGTTTCAGGCCGGATTGCGAATGCTTCAATCAGGCCGCTATATGCCGAAGCTTCTGGTTTCGGACGATAATTCATCGCATGGATATCCCAGATTCCATCGAAACTTTCTGACAGGCCAAGTCCGGCCAGCACGCGGGCGGCATAAGCATCATCGCCATTGGTAAAGACCAGCTTGCGGCCCGGGAGTGCCGCCAACCTATCGGCAAGCGGCGGTGCGGCCGCAAGCGGAGTCATGTCGATATCATGCACGAAGTCCAGAAATTCGTTTGGATCGATGGCGTGATAATGCATCAGGCCTGACAGCGTTGTGCCGTGATCGTGGAAAAAAAGCTTTTGCACGCGCCGCGCTTCAACGGCATCGCAGCCCAGCAGGTTCTGGATGAACTCACCCATCCGCACGTCTATCTGGTCAAACAGGCGGGTTGAGGGTGGGTACAGCGTATTGTCGAGATCAAAAATCCAGCAATCGACGTGGGTAGGGTCAAAGGTCATTTTGGTTTCTCGCCCCTACCGCTTTGGCGTGATGTGGCGCAACTTTGCGCCTTCACCATCTTCAAGCACATAGATCGACCCGTCCGGCGCTTGTTCAATTTCGCGGATGCGGTTGCCAAGGTCTATGCGTTCCAGTTCGCGGATCGCATCGCCCTCGATACCCACGCGCACGATACCGCCAGAAGCGAGCCCTGCGATAAGCCCTTGGCCCTGCCATTCCGGAAAGGCACCGCCGGTATAGAAGATCATGTTGCCCGGTGCGATGACCGGGTTCCAGCTGATGGCAGGCTTGGCCAGATCCGGACGGGTAACGTTGCGGGGGATCGGCTTGCCATCGTAATGATCGCCGTCTGAAACCAGCGGCCAGCCATAATTCTTGGCAGACTGTACCAGATTGATCTCATCGCCCCCGGCAGGTCCGTGTTCAATATCCCACAACCGGCCATCCGGCGAAAATGCAATGCCAAGCAGATTGCGATGCCCATACGACCAGATTTGTGGGGAAACGCCGTCTTTATCAGCAAAAGGATTGCCTGGCGCAGGTTTGCCGTCGGGCATCAGGCGCAGCACTTTACCAAGGTTGACTGATAAATCCTGTGCGGGCGTGAATTTCTGGCGGTCTCCTGAAGTGACGAACAGGTATTTTCCGTCAGGTGAAAAGGCGATGCGATGGGAATAGTGGCCGCGGCCCGTAACCTTGGGGAATTGCCGCCAGATTATCGCAAGTCCTTCGATGCTGGGGGTTTCGCCCGTATTGAGCTTTGCCCGCGCCACTACTGCACCGCGAGTGTCGCCGTCTCCGGCTTCTACCCAACTGAGGTATACCAGGCCAGTCTTGGCATAATCAGGCGCCGCGACGACATCGCCAAAACCACCTTGGCCAGCGTATGCTACTTGCGGAACGCCGCGCACATCCACCACCGAAGATGCCCCTTCACGCCATAGTTTGAGCGCTCCCTTTTTCTCGGTAATCAAGGCCAGATCAGTGCCGGGCAGGAAAGTCATCGCCCACGGTTCGTTGAACGTCGCAATGTCGGTAATGGCAAAACTTGCGCCAGCCGCGCCTGCTGCATCCGGTTCAACAACCGCCGGGTCTTGTGCGGAAATTGAAGAACCGCAGCTTGTGAGGAGAAGGGCGAGGGGCGATAGCGTTTTAAGGATCGGATTCGTCATGACTTCTACAATGCCTCGGAACGCAACAAGTGCCACTGCCTTTTCGTCTCGTTTGCCAAATGGTGTGATCATCGGGGTTGATGAGGCAGGACGAGGACCGTTGGCCGGTCCTGTCGTTGCGGCCGCTGTCATCCTGTGCAAGCCGCGGCTCGCCGGTCTCGATGATTCCAAAAAGCTAACTCCCGTCCGTCGCGCAGCACTTGAGGAAAAGATCAAACGCCGTTGCCGCTGGGCAGTGGGGCTGGTGGAACCGGAGGAGATCGACCGTCTGAATATCTTTGGCGCAACGATGCTGGCAATGACGCTGGCTGTCGGGGCCTTATGCGATCAGTTGGCCGGTGACGAGGCTGTCGGTGAAGTGATGGTTGACGGCAATCTCACGCCACAGGGACGGCGAGCGGAATGGTGTTGGCCCGCGCGCGCAATCGTCGGTGGCGATGCGATAGAGCCGTGCATTTCGGCTGCGTCGATTATCGCAAAAGAGCACCGTGACCGCATCATGCGACAAGCAGCGCAAGCACATCCGCATTATGGTTGGGAGCGCAATGCAGGCTATGGCACGCCCGAACACCTGGCGGCATTGCGCAAGCACGGACCAACCCCACTGCATCGCCGCAGTTTCGCACCTGTTGCGCAACTGCAGTTGCTATGACGAAATAAATTTCAGCCTGAGTCCTGTCGGTCACACCACTACATGTTGAGTCTGCGCAGCAGTCGAAGACTCTACATATCGAGGTGGACTCG
>JADYXV010000334.1 GCA_020853995.1 Novosphingobium sp. | reverse complement strand
TCAGGTGTTCATCGCTGACCGAGCGGATGACGAAGTTTGCGCCGGTCCGGCCTTCGCGGAAGAAGGGGTAGCTGCCGATCTGGCATTCATCGAAGGCCTTTTCGGTTTCACGCAGCAAATCGGCAATCTCGCTTTCGGCCACCCAGCAGCCGACCGTGGTGGAAAGCAGGGGCAAACCGCCTTCCAATTGGCCGGTCAAGCCGTCGAGCATTTGCGCGGTAATGCCGGGCACGCCTGCCATCAGATAGACATTGCCGGCCTTGATGCCGGGAGCGCCCGATACCCGATTTTCGATCAAGTCCGCGCCTTCCGGCACCCGCGCCATGCGCAATCGGGCATCGTTCAACCCGCCGCGTGTTTCGTAATAGCTTTCAAGGATCGCCCGCGCCTTGGGGTGGATGACAACGTCTACGCCCAGCGCCTGCGCCACCGCATCAACCGTGATGTCATCATGCGTGGGGCCGATGCCGCCAGTGGTGAACAGGTAATCATTCCGAGCGCGCAGCGTGTTTACCGCCTCGACAATGGCGTCCATCACATCGGGCACCACGCGCACTTCGCGCAGGCGTATGCCCTGTATGCCAAGCCACGAGGCGACTTGGGCGATGTTTTTGTCCTGCGTGCGGCCGGACAGGATTTCGTCACCAACCACGATCAAAGCGGCGGTCCAGATGCGGGTGTTATCGGTCATGAGGCATAGCTTAGAGCAAGCCATGCCTTGGCAAAAGCGCTATTGCGCAGTTTCGAACTGCTCCTTCGGGCGAGCGGCTGTGCGCGGCTGGCCGAATTGCAGCACGCCGTCGTCCAGCGGGTCGCTTTGCATCCATGCCTTGTCACGGATGTAGTCCTGATTGAGCCGCCAGCGCATATCGGTGGCGCTCTTGGGCAGGAGGTGGCGCGCGCGTTCGATATAACCCGATGAAAAGTCGTAGATATTATCTTCATCAAGGTGATGGTTGGGCGCGAGTTTGGGCACGGCGATCTGCGTGCCATCGGCCTTCATCTTGTTCAGGATGTCGCAGATAAACCGCGCGTTGATATCGGCGCGCAGGGTCCACGAAGCGTTGAGATAGCCGAACACCGCCGCCAGATTGGGCACGTTCGAGAACATGGCGCCCTTGTAGTAATAATGATCCGCAAAATCGAGCGGGCTGCCATCGGCGCTGAGTGCGATCTTGCCCGCCATTACCATTTTGAGGCCGGTCGCGGTGATGATCACATCGGCATCAAGGTGCTTGCCCGATTTCAGCTTTATGCCGGTGGCGTCGAACCGATCGATATGGTCGGTGACGATGCTGGCCTTGCCAGCGTTGATGGCGGTGAACAGATCGCCATCGGGCACAAGGCACAAGCGCTGGTCCCACGGATCGTAGGGCGGGGTGAAGGTCTTGGCATCGTACTTGTCACCCAGCGCTTGCTTGATGCGTTTGGTCAGGAAATCTTTGACCTGCTGCGGTTTGGTTCGCGCGCGTTTGAACACCATGTTCTGGATGCGCACGTTCTTGAAGCGCGTGATTTTGTAGGCCAGCTCTTCGGGCAGGATCTTGCGCAGGAAGTTGGCGATGGCATCTTTGGCGGGGCGGATACCGTACCATGTGGGCGTGCGTTGCAGCATCGTCACATGCGCGGCCTTGTCTGCCATTGATGGGACAATAGTCACCGCCGTTGCGCCCGATCCGATGACGACAACGTGCTTTCCGGTGTAATCGAAGTTTTCGGGCCAGAACTGGGGGTGGATGACCTCGCCCTTGAAGTCTTCGCGCCCGGCAAATTCGGCTTCGAACGGCTTGTCGTAATCGTAATAGCCCGATCCGAGGTAGAGCCAGCGCGCAGTGACGCGCGAGCGTTGGCCATCAGCGCTTTCAAGCGATGCGATCCACATGGCCGATGCGCTGTCGAAATCGGCGCTTATGACCTTGCTGTCAAAGCGGATGTGGCGGCGGATATCGCGTTCATCGACAATGCGGTTGAGGTAATCGAGAATGGCAGGGCCGTCGGCGATGGATTTCTCATGCTTCCAAGGCTCGAATTCAAAGCCCAGCGTGTGCATGTCGGAATCGGAACGTACGCCCGGATAGCGGAACAAGTCCCACGTGCCGCCAATTTGCGCGCGCCGTTCAACAATGGCGAAGCTGTGATCGGGGCAGAGCATTTTCATATGCGCGGCCATGCCGATCCCGGAGATCCCGGCACCAACGATGAGAACGTCAACGTCTGGCGTGGCGGTGATCGGCTGTTGGACGCCCAAGATTTCTCTCCCGTTTTTATTTACAGTGATGTTAGCACGTCTTTGCGTGATTGCGAGTCTGTTTGGTCTTTGCCACTAGAGCTTCATGAGCCTTATCGCAGCACGCCGTTACACCCAGGGCACCGCCCAACAAACGTCGCTTGTCATTGATGGCAAGCCTGTGCCGGAATTGCCGCTGGACACCTACGACTGGGTCGGGCTGTACGAACCTTCTGTGGCCGAGATGGAACTGGTACGCCAGCAATATGGCTTGCACCCGTTGGCCGTCGAAGATGCGCTGAACCCGCGCCAATTGCCCAAAGTGGAAGTCTATGGAAAGACGCTGTTTATTGTAGCGCGGACCGCCGACCTGAAGGTGGGCGAAGATATTGCTTACGGGCAAACTGCCTTCTTTGTCGGGCCGGGGTACTTGATCAGCGTCCGGTTCGGCAGCTTGCGGGCGCACACCAGCTTGCGGCAAGCCTTGGAGACAAAGGCTGACCGGCTGGCTGAAGGGCCGGATTATGTGCTGCATGCAGTGCTGGATTTCATCGTCGATGGGTATCTGCCGCTGCTCGATTCCCTCGATAACGTGGCGCAACAGATGGAAGAGGCCGCGATTGACGTGTTCCCCGAACAATCGGTGATCCGCCGCATTTTCCGCCTGCGCCGCCAGTTGCGCCGGTTTGAACGGGTGATCGGGCCGATGGAGGAAATGGTGGAGCGGTTGGTGATTGCCGACCTGCCTTGCATTGATCCGGGCGCGCGCATCTGGTTCCGTGATGTGCTGGACCATGTACGTCGGGCGATGGCGCGGATGCGCAGTTTGAAAGAGACGCTGGCCGCGATTGTGGAAACCGCAAGCCTGCTGGAGCAGCACCGGCAGGGCGAGATGACGCGAGCCTTGGCTGCCTGGGCGGCGATCCTTGCCGTGCCCACGGCTATTGCCGGGATTTATGGCATGAACTTTGATTACTTGCCCGAACTGCGCTGGCATTATGGCTATTTCGCGGTGTTGGGCGCAATCGTCACGATTTGTGGTGGGTTGTGGTTGCGGTTCCGCAGCATCGGTTGGCTGTAAAGATCACGATCCGGTGGTGAAATGCGCTGCGGGCGGGGGCGGTTTGCGGAACAATGGCACGCGTTTGAGC